>PFTH01000127.1 GCA_002789465.1 Candidatus Roizmanbacteria bacterium CG_4_9_14_0_8_um_filter_34_12
TTAGCATATTCTTATCATAAAAATAACTTCAACTCTTTAATTCTTTTAAAATGTTTTGTGTTTCTCGTTGCTAAAATTAGATTATTAACAATTGCTGTTGCGGCAATTAGAAGATCAAAATCTGCTAAGGATTCTCTTTTGTTTTCTAAATCAATTTTAACATCGAGATATTTTTCCGCTATTTTTTTATCTATTGGAGCAATTATGATACGAAATTTTTCAAGAAATTCCTCAAAAAACCTTTTTTTATTATTTATCTTTGTTTTTTTAAAACCATAAACAACTTCTATCCATGAGATAATGCTTATAAAAAATTCTTTATTATTCTCTTTTTTAAAAAAATTAACTGCGTAGTCTTGATTATTAAGAAAATCTATTATTATGTCAGAGTCGACTAAAATATCCATATTCCCTAAGTTAGTAGTTTAAAATTTTTACGAAACTTTTTCATTTGTTTTTTCAGATTTTTTGCCTCCACATCATTAAGAATACCCGCAAACTTTTTTATTCTGTCTTTACTGATATTCTCTTTTTCTTCTCTATATATTAAAACTTTAGCAACAATTGACTTTCCTTTTTTTAATAAAAAAGTGTCTTTATTATATATCACCCTATTGATGTAATCCGAAATATTATTTCTGAACTCAGAAATATTGACAATATTATTCATATGTTCCTAATATAGCACAAAATGACATTTTGTCAATATGTACATTTTTCGTTTAACAAATCTTGAATAAGTTGCTTCAACTTAAAAACCATGAAGTATTACGTAATACTTCATGGTTTTTCCATATAGAAGAAACTCCAAAAAGAAAAAAGACTCACAATCGCGGAGTTGAAAAAAATAATCTAATATATATCTTATATAAACGGAATCCTAAACAACTTCATGTTATATAGTAACAACGAATACGGAATAAACCAGCAAAGATATAAAAGTATTAGATAAATTGTACGATAAAAATTCAAGCGACCGGAAAAACGCACAGATAAATACATTAAAATTATTTTCCAACATAATAAACTAATGGAGAATGCAATAAATAGAATACTAAAAGACTTCCCTAAAATAGACAATGTTCTTGGTGGCGGTAAAACATAATATAAACCGGAACTGGTGATGAACCAAATTAAAGTTGGAAATAAACTGTAACTAAACGTCATTACAAATGATTGCCAGTTGACTTTACTTTTTAATATCTTTGCACCATAATAAAAAAAGCATGTTGAAATAATAAAATTAATAACAAAGACTAGATAGATGATAAACGGTGAATAATATAATACGCGTAATTTATTACTGACCGTAAAATATATTAATATTGAAAAAAGAATGATTATCGCTTGCAACCAATCATTTTCCAAACTTATTTTTCGAATGGTTTTGTAGGGCAGAAAAATTAGAAAAATAAATCGTCGGACAACTATAAGTAAGCTCGTAAAAAAACTAATTATATATTGACTAAAATCCATATTGCAAAAATGATGCTAATTTCACCAATAACGGTCCAATTAAAATATAGATTAATACAACGACTAACATCGTTACTGGAATAATTACAATAAACGGCGCTTTTTTAAGAAAGCGAGTTGTTATTTTATAAAATAAATTGATTCGATTATTTCCCAACTGATTAGGCTGAAGGGAAAAAATTTCACTGTATTTATTTTGTATTCTGGTTGGAATTGTTTTCATAATTTATATAGCGATTTTTTATACTTAAAAGACAATGTCATTGCGAGGAAGCCGACGCATGTCGGCTGACGTGGCAATCCCTGCCTGCCGGCAGGCAGGTCGTTACCAATAAGACGTTCTGTAATAACGGGATTGCTTCACCCAGCTAAGCTGGGTTCGCAATGACAATCTATGTAATATCAAATGGTTTTAAACACATTAATAAATGCTTTTCTTGCCCGAAATATCAAACTTTCAGTTGCTTTAAACTTTAAAGCTAACTTTTGTGCAATGCTTTGAACTTTCTCCCCTTCTTGGTATTTTAGTCGTAAAACCAACTGATAATCATTTGGAAGATGAGAAAAAACCTTTGCGATTTTATTTTGTAACTCTTGTTTTTCAATTTCATCGTCAATCAAAACAGTTTTTAAACCCTCAACCACATAGCTCGGAAGCGCAGAAAAAAGTATCTTTTTAATTTTCTTTTTCCTAATCGAATCAATAATCTTATGTTTGGTTATTGAAAATAAAAATGTTTTTAAGGATGACTGGAAATGAAAATCACGTAGACTTTCAAAAAAATCAATAAATACATCTTGCGTTAATTCTTCACTAAGTTGAGGATCTTTTATCTGTCGATTGATAAAACGAAAGATTATCTGAGAATTATTTTGATAAAAATCATTGAGAGTTTTTTGATCGTGATTAATAATCCCTGCAACAATTTCCTTATCTTTGTTATAATCCATTGTATTGGTTTTTTGTAAATGATTTTACAATTTTCATTGTAATTAGTATATTATACTTTACCAACTTATGAAAAAAAATCAGCAACGCAACTTTTGGTTAGGTTTATCAACGGTTATTTTATTACTAATCCTTATTTTTGGTAATCGTATTATATTAAAATTTAAACCCGGATCTCCCTTTCTTTTTCATTTTGATAAAAAACAGGTAGTTAAAATCAAAATAATTAACGGTAGTAACACTACGACTTTACAGAACAAAAATAATCTATGGTATATTCTTAAAAAAGACACAGAATTTTTAGCCGATCAAGCAAGAATTGATCAAATTTTAGACACATTAAAGACACTTAAAAAAGAGGATATTATTTCCAATAATAAAGAAAAACAGTTTGAATTTGGAATTAACAATACTTCCATAGATCTTAGTACTAAAGATAAAAGTTGGAAACTTTATCTTGGTAAAAACTATAGCTCATCACAACTATATGTCAAAACCAATGATAGTGAAGATGTTTTTCTTGCTAGTAATTTATCAAGTATTTTATACCCGGAAGACTATCGCGACCTCAATCTTCATTTAATTAATGATGAAAATAAAGTAACACAAATCGAACTTGATGATAATATTACTAAATTGGTTTTATTAAAAAAGAAAGATAAATGGTTTATTGGAGAGAAAGAAGCGAAAAAAGATCGAGTGGATTTTTTAATCAATGATCTCAAAACTCTCTCTGCTAATGACATAATTAAAGAAAAACAACAGTTTCCAGAATTTTCT
>PFTH01000193.1 GCA_002789465.1 Candidatus Roizmanbacteria bacterium CG_4_9_14_0_8_um_filter_34_12
AAATATTGACAATTACCCTATCTTTCATCGAGAAAAACTTGTCGTAGGAAAAGATTAATAAGTTTACTATTTTTTTTCATCCTCCTAATTTCAGTTTCCTTATCAGCTTTACTTAAAAAAAATATATTCTCAATTTTAATTTTTTGGGATGATTTTTTAATCCCATTATATTTCTCTAACATTGGTGATTGGAAAGCGTAGTAGGACCTACCAATCATTCGTATTATAAGTGTATCATCAGCAAACGGAGGATGTTTCACTTTAAGCAGTTTCATAGCGGTTGATTTTCCCGAACCACTGTTGCCAGTAAATACTAATAATTTATCTTTATATTGAACAGCTGAAGCGTGTAGGATGAATCCATCATGACGCGCTAGTAGCAATTGGAGAATTTTTATTAATAAATAAAGAAATTGAGAAATGCTTAAATGTTGATATGTATTGATATAATTTCTTTTCTTCGTATAGAAATGTAAAAAGTATATTTCTTCACCATTATAATGGCGCTGCACTAACCGTGGTTGGCTATAGTGAAAATTGATGTAATAATCAATCCTGGATGGAATTGTTTCAGAGATGAAATTCTTGAGCAGAAGCATAATTGCCTCGTGGAATTTACTTAATCCCCCTTTTTTTTCTATTTGAGTACTTTCTGTATTCAAGTAGAAGTTAAGTCTGATATGAAAGTCTGCAATATCTAAAATTATTGAATTAGGCATAGAATATAAATCCCGCAATATTAAGATAAATAGATCTACCGCCGTGATAAATCACCAGAAAATGTAACGGAACTAGGTATTCGTTAAATCATTAATTTTGTAACGGAAAGTTTTCCAAAGTTTGTCTTGTAATCTTGATATTTTCTTTCTTAAATCCATAGGGTTTAAACTATCGTATAACTTTTGTAATTCCTTCTTTTTATCATCTATTAATATCCCGGATATTAACAATCTCTGATACGGTGTTTTGGCTGTATCATAAATCTTTTTGGTTTTATTGCCAATCCTTTCTTTTGAAACAAGTTTCTTGGAAGGCATGAAAAAATTAACATACATTTCCACCAGTTTTAGTAATTCCCTGATAATCTCCAGCTGTTTATCTGTTTCATACCTTCCGTAACCTAGAAATCTCCTGGGTACCGTATAGTTCTTCTGCTCCACAAAACAGTTATCGTTCTTCCTGTATGGTCTTATCCTGGTAAAGGTAATCTTATGTTCTTCACAATACCTTTTCATTAACCAATTGATAAACTCAACACCATTATCATTATCCAGTCCCAACATTAGGAATGGCAATCTGTTCCTGACACTGTCTATTGCCTTATGGACCCGGTATTGGCCTTTACCCATGAATGCTTCAATTCCCACCCAGCCGGTTGATACATCTGTCAGGTTTAGAGCGCTGACATACTCTCCTCTTACTGTTTCTCCGCAGAAAGCAACAAGATCTCCTTCAAAAAATCCAGGATACTTCTCATCCCAATCAGCAAAGGTCCTAATCGGGATCGTATTCCTTAAAAGCGTTCCCGGTTTAGTAGTTGATCTTCCCTTAAGTTCATATCTTTTCCTTGATGCTTTCAGCATCCGATCAATCGTTGCCGAGCCGATTGATAAAAGTTTCTTTCTGATTTTCTTGTTTAATCTTAAATTCTTATCCCTTTCCAGTATTCTTAATGCTTCCGGAATAAATGGTTTAAGTCTTTGACCGCAGATATTATCCTCAGCTATCCAGATGGTACGCAAAGGATAAAATACGTCCGCGTCATATCTTCTTTTTCTGATAATATGCAGTTTCTTTCTTCCCTGTTTTTTAAGGCTCCCTAAAATCCTTCTGGCATAACTCCTGTTGTAGTTTGTATTCTTGATAAACTCATCCAGAATCCCGCCCTTTTCCTTCTTTGTACTTTTCTGATACCTCCTTCTGATTGTGTAGGAAAGCGCACGTTTTTGATACATGTCTAACATATGTACTCCTCTTTACGGCAGAAATATTTGGAGTACATTTTCTCATGATTTAACGATTCACTTTCCGTTACATTCTTGATGATTTAATTCGATCTATTGTATTCAGGAATTATTACTGTTAAAATATCATAAAAGGAGAAATATGGATCCAATATCTTCCATACTATTATTCTTATTTGTATTTGGCATCATTCTGGTATTTTCGGGACTGAAAATAATTGACCAATATGAGAGAGGTATCGTACTTACCCTTGGTTCATATTCTTACACATTAGAACCTGGACTTAAAGTTATCGTTCCGGTATTCCAAAGACTTATTAAGGTAGATATCAGGATCACCACTTCAGACATCCCACAACAGGAAGTCATCACCAAAGACAACGTACCTGTCGGGATCAACGCTGTTGTTTATTTTCAAGTCACCAAACCGGAAGA
>PFTH01000031.1 GCA_002789465.1 Candidatus Roizmanbacteria bacterium CG_4_9_14_0_8_um_filter_34_12
AAAATTGACGAAAAGTCAGTTGAGTTGATTTTTGCCGATCCTCCATACAATCTTTCCGGCAATGGTCTGAAATGGGAAGGCAATAAAACTGGTGGCGATTGGTACATGGTGAATGAAGAATGGGACAAAATGACCGCACCGGAATATATGCAGTTTACTCGAAAATGGATTAGCGCTTGCCACAAAGTATTAAAAGATAATGGCTCAATTTATATTTCTTGCACTTATCACAATCTTGCAGAAGTAATGATGGTGCTGAAACAGCTAGATTTCAAAATTAATAATGTCATCGTCTGGCAAAAGACAAACGCAATGCCCAACATGACAAAAAGAGTTTTTACTCACTCGACAGAATTTGTCGTTTGGGCAGTCAAGGGTAAAAAATGGATTTTCAATTACGAAGAGCTAAAAAAAATAAACCCAGAAACACAGAAAGATGGCACGCTCAAACAGATGAGAGATGTTTGGGCATTGCCTTTAGTGCAAGGGAAAGAAAGATTGCACGGAAAAGAAGGTAGAGCATTACATCCAACACAGAAGCCGGAGGAAATGTTAAAAAGGATTATTGTTGCGTCATCAAACAAAGGTGGTCTAGTTTTAGATCCATTTTTGGGTAGTGGCACCACGGCAGTGGTTGCAAAAAAACTTGGTAGAAATTGGATTGGAATTGAGAAAAGCAAAAAGTATGTTGAAATGGCACGGCAACGCATAAATGCAAAATAATATGTTCATTAAATCGCTCACAATCAAAAATCTTAAATGTTTTGCCGAGGATAACGAGGCATTAGAGTTTAACGTTCCTGATGGTAAAACAGAAGGCAGTGGTCTTAATATTTTTGTTGGTGAAAATGGCACCGGAAAGACGGCAACGCTAGAGGCAATCAATTATCTTACGGAGAGTCATTTTTCAATTCAGAATAAGCTAAAAATTTTTGATTTCCACAAAAACACAAATGAGATAACAGTTGAAGCAATTTTTGATCAAAATTTTAACTACAAAATGCCCGAAACATATCGCGGTCAATTTTTTGAATGCAATGGCTTGCACTTTTCAGCTAACCAGAGGGATCGAAAAACGCCGGGAAAACTACTCTCTCCATCACTTTCAATTTCTACTAGTGTTTTGAATGTTGATCAAAATTACAAGAATGCAGAAGGTAAGCAGGGAAAATCCGTTGAGGCATATCATAAAATTTTTGACTTTGGAAAACTTGATGGCGACCTCAATATTTTCTACTTCGATAAGTACCGAACAAGACATATCACGAGCGGAACTTTTACAACTACTTTTGACCGTATTGTTGACGACTTAAATTGGAAGTTTGTTAAGGGGCTAAAAGACAGTCAAGAAAATAAAGAAGCCGTAATGAAATTGGCAAACGATTATTTCGCTAAGATGATTGAAGTCGCGCAAAAAGGAACAGGCGAGAAAATATCACAAGAGACAAAGGCATTTTTTAATAGAGATGATTTTGAAAAGATAAAAATGGATTTTATTAACATCTTGTGGCCGTTCTCTGATGCCTTTTTCGCGCTCCGAGAAGAAAACGAGGCAACTCAAATTCCGGTTGCAAAACTTGGTTCTGGAATTGAGATGATTTTTACTTTGCTTTTACTGCGCTCAATTTCTAATCAATCGAAAGGGTCAATAATTTATCTGATTGACGAGCCGGAAATATCGCTCCACCCCCAAGCACAGAAAAAACTTTTTCAGTTGTTATTGCAGGAATCTAAAGATAAGCAGGTTTTTATTTCTTCTCATTCCTCCTACTTCACCGAGCCGAGCTACATAAAAAATATCTCACGTTTTCAAAAAACAACGGGTAATAAGATTGTCGTCCATAAACTTAAAGATGGCTCTTTGGTGAGTGAATTGAAGGAAAATAGAAATTTCTTTTTCCGCCACAGGGATTTATTCTTCACAGACGCGGCAATTTTCGTTGAAGGCGTTGAGGATTATGATAGATATTCCAAGTTTTGTGAGGATAACGCCTTTTCAAATTTACTTGGAAATTTTTATATGATGAATGGTTGCGACCCTACTTTGTTTTTTGAAAACTTTTGCAATCAATTTGGAATAAAATTCTTTGCGATTGTTGATAAGGATTTTTCTATAAATCGTTCCAAATGGGCCAGAGAAAATCGCAAAAAATTTACTGCCGACTTAAAACAATTTATCAAAGACAAGAGCATATCTTTTGATGAAAAGAAGTTTGATAAGGAAATAACAAAAGAACTCACCGAATCGCCGAGAAAAGATGATAGAGAGGCCGAAGAAATTGAGCTAGACAAAACAAAAGTTTTGAAAGTGAAAGGAAGGGATATTTTTGTGCTTAAATCCGGCGAGGTAAAAGATTACATCAATAAAGACGGAACTGTTGTTACAGAGGCACAAAATGATAAGATAAAGGAGCTGAAAGCGATCTTTGGACATATTGCTAAGGATTTTACCACCTACCACTCAAATTGAGGTCCCGCCGTCCGCTCGCAAAAAATTCTGGCCGTCCCCGCCGTCGTTAAAACTTTGGCGGGCAGGCATTCAGGCGGGCGAAAAGGAAGGGGGTTGGGGGGAGGAATTTTCGCCCGCCTCCACCAGAGGCGGGCAGGCGATCTAAAAGTTTTTCAAAATTCGGCGATGACACGACCATGGTTATTGAGGTTAATATTTAGTTTATATCCCGCTTGCCAATATAAACAAAAAGATATAGTATGTTTATATTACTATGACCAATGTAAACAAACCAAAGATAGGACAATATATAGAGCAAAAAGGAGGGTTTAAAACCTTTACGCCTTTTGATTTTCCGCCAAAAGAAGGGTTTATTATAAGCCCAAAACTTTATAAAAAACACGAGGAAGCTATCCGTCTTGTCGGGAAACTGGACGGCATTACGCGCCTTTTGCCGGACAAGGATTTTTTCCTGTTTATGTTCATTAAGACAGATGCCACCTATTCAAGCCAAATTGAAGGAACAAAGGCAACATTGCAAGATGCTGTTGCCGCGCCGGTTACAGAAGAAAAGGATCGCAAAAATCCGGATGTTGATGATATTGAGCATTACATAGAAGCAGTTAATTATGGAATTGAAAGGGTAAAAAAGTTTCCGGTATCGCTCCGGTTTATCAGGGAATTGCACGAAAAGTTAATGACGCAAGCTCGCTCCACACAACATGCTTATCCCGGAGAATTTCGCAATTCACAAAATTGGATAGGTGGCAAAACGCCAGCCGACGCTTCTTTTGTTCCGCCTGCAGTATCTGATATGCACAAATCTCTTAATGATTTGGAAAAATTTATTCATGCCGAAGATGACTATCCTTCACTAGTGAAAGCGGGTCTGATGCATGCTCAATTTGAAACTATCCATCCATTTACCGACGGGAATGGTCGAACGGGGCGGATGCTTATTGCTATGTATATACACCACGCAAAGCTCTTAGAGCTACCCGTGCTCTATCTTTCAAGTTACTTCAAAAAATATCAGAAACTATATTATCAAAAATTGCAGGGTTATCATGACGAAGAAGCAGATATTGATAGTTGGTTAGAATTTTTTCTTGAAGGCATAGCCGAAATCGCTAATTCTGGCGTAGACATTTGTACGAAAATCACTGCTTTGCGTGATCGTGATTTTGCTAAGATGCAGAAACTTGGAAAGAAATCAGCCGAATCTACTTTGGAAATTGTCCGTAAATTATTTACTCAGCCGATTGTTGGGGTGGCGGAAATAATGAAGTGGACCGGCTTTACCGCACCCGGCGCTTATAATGTTATTGAACGGCTCAAAGGGTTGAAAATCCTTGAGCCTCTTGGCGATGCCGATTATGGACAAAAATATATCTATGCCGACTATTACGAAATTTTTGACGATGCTTTTCGTGATAATCGTGTAAAGGAAAAATAAAGAGGTTGGAGCAATGGTGCCAAGACGCAAGCGAAAGACAAAAAAATTGCCTACGAAATGCTTTATGTGAAGCAGGAAGAATGGGACAAATACAAACCAACGGACTTTAAGCAATTGGCGGAAGTGTTTGGGAAGAAATAAAGGTGGCGCGCCAGTTCCACTGGTACGCCCCGAAGCAGAGCAAGCTCGCTGCGGGGTAAAAAATTCGGCGGCGGCGGAACCCCAGAAGTAGTATAAATCTTTCGGATTTAACTGCGGGGCAGGAGAGCTTCGTTCAGTAATTGCGACTACCTAAATTAGCGAAAAACATGGAAAAAACCGATAGCCAGAGCTATTATGAGAGTTTGCCGAAGAAGCCGATGGCGGCCGGCGTTTTGTTGTTTAACGAAAAAGATGAGCTTTTGATCGTTAAGCCGAACTATCGGGATTATTGGTTGCTTCCGGGTGGAATCGTCGAAGAAAACGAATCGCCCAAGGCGGCCGCGCTTCGCGAGGTTAAGGAGGAAATAAACATAGACCTTGAGAGTCTCAGGTTCTTGGCGGTGGACTATAAGTCGCCGACCGAAGGTAGCGGCGAAGGGATGGAGTTTGTTTTCGATGGCGGCCATTTGTCGCCAGCGCTGATTGACAGAATCGTTCTTCAGGAGAAAGAGCTGGATGA
>PFTH01000042.1 GCA_002789465.1 Candidatus Roizmanbacteria bacterium CG_4_9_14_0_8_um_filter_34_12
TTGTTTATTCAATAAATTTAAACAGGTGGAATGGAAAGGAGAGTTTGAGGGGAATTGTAAGAATTGTATAATTATTTATCTCTTTATTTTTTACAAGATACCTCCCACCATTTATCAACTCCATCTGTATTTAAACTAACTTGAATATTTTTATATCCAATTTTTTCTAGTCTCTCAATAATTTGCGCTTGATTGGAAAAAAGAACTTGATTACTTTTTAAATATTTCCAATATTTTCTTACTCCTTCTTTTTTTGTTGCAATTGACGCTTCAGAAATCATGTCAGGATGATGGAAATTAAAAAAAGCCGTTCCTTCTGGTGCTAAGATTCGATAAGCCTCGCTAAATGCTTCTTCTGGCATAAAATCAATCGCCATATTGCTAAAAACTAAACCAGCAGCTTTGTCAACAACTGGTAATATCGAACCATCGGCTACTACGTGCATTACTAAGTCAGGATATCTTTTTTGAGCTAACAATCTTGCCCTTTTTATATTTGCCAAGTCTAAAGTCAAAAAATTATATCGTCCAAATAAGTCACGGAACTGACGTTGATTATAAGTTGATAACATGGTTTTTTCAAGCGCTTGAGCTCCGGAACCAATATCGACTACTAACTTCGTTGGAATACCGCTCTTAAGTTGTCCAACAATTCTTCTTGCCATACTAACACGACTTTTATCAGGACTATCATGATAATCTCGCAAGTATAGACGAGAATAATTGTCTCTTAATCTGTCAACTAGATTATATTCTCCCATAAAAAAACCGCCTCTGTGGGTGGAGCTTGGAAATTGTTAATTATTTTTGTTTTAATAGTTTTTTCCTCACTACGCCTCACTTCACCCTAATAAGGGCTAAGTCAAGGACGATAATGAGATGAAAAAACTTTTCAAACATTTAGTTATTATAAGTTATTATTTGAGCTTGTCAAGGTAAAATCCAAAGTGTATGATATAAGAAGTTCTATTAGTAACGAGATTGCCACGTCCCGCCTAAATCGGCGCGACTCGCAATGACATTGTCTGGTATGGGTTTATCAAGGAATGTGAAAAGTTACATATAAATATTATGAAAGACTTATTTGTTGTTGACACAGTGAAAAAAATTGGTGAAGAAGTTGAGCTCTACGGATGGGTTAACTCAAAGCGCGATCATAAAAAAATAGTTTTTATTGACCTGCGTGACCGCAGTGGAATTGTCCAAGTGGTCGGCGGAGAGGATTTTAAACAACTTTCACACGAAGATGTGGTTATGATTAAGGGATTGGTAAAACAACGGCCGGAAAAACTGATTAATCCAAAAATGGCAACCGGCACAATCGAAATTGAAGCCAAAGAATTAAAAATAATCAGCAAAGCCAAAACCTTGCCAATTCCAATCAATGATAACGGGTATTCTATAAACGAAGAAAGTCGCCTTAAATATCGCTATCTTGATATTAGACGATCAAGAATGTTAAGAAATCTAACACTTAAATCAAAAGCGACATTATTTATATGCAATTATTTATCAAAACAACACTTCTTAGAAATTGATACGCCTATATTGACAAAAACAACGCCAGAAGGCGCTCGGGATTTTTTAGTTCCTTCACGATTACAACCGGGAAATTTTTATGCGCTTCCCCAATCACCACAACAATACAAACAAATGTTAATGGTGGCTGGAATTGAACGCTATTTTCAGTTTGCCCGCTGTTTTCGCGACGAAGATACTCGCGCCGACCGTGCTTATGGGGAATTCACTCAACTTGATATAGAAATGAGTTTTATTGAACAAAAAGATATTTTATCTTTGACTGAAGATTTATTTACCCAATTAATCAAAAAACTATTTCCTGATAAATACATCAGTTATACACCATGGCCAAGAATTACCCATAAAGACGCAAAACAAAAATACGGAACCGATAAACCCGACCTTAGAAAAAATAAAAAGGATCCAAATGAAATAGCATTTTCCTGGATAATAAATTTTCCACTTTTCACCGAACAATCTCAAGAAGATTTTTTCCATGGATCTGGAAAGGCTAAATTTGCACCATCACATCATATGTTTACCGCGCCACATCCAGATGATATATCTCTGTTAAACTCTGATCCATTAAAAGTGCGCGGTCTTCAGCATGATTTAGTATTAAATGGCTTTGAAGTTGGGGGCGGCTCAATCAGAATTCATCAACCTGAAGTTCAGCAAAAAGTATTTGATTTAATTGGATTTACATCTGAACAAAAAAAACAATTTTCTCATTTGTTAGAAGCTTTTACTTATGGCGTTCCTCCACATGGAGGAATTGCTCCTGGACTTGATAGATTATTAATGGCAATTTTAGGAGAACCATCTGTGCGAGAAATGATTGCATTCCCAGCCTCATCAGGTGGAAAAATCTCTATTATGGATGCGCCTTCACCAGCATCCGAGGAACAATTGAAGGAG
>PFTH01000008.1 GCA_002789465.1 Candidatus Roizmanbacteria bacterium CG_4_9_14_0_8_um_filter_34_12
CGAAGTTTCTCCTTCGGGGCCCGCCCTCGCTTTCCGCCGCCGAATTTCGTATTTCGCTTTGCGAAATGCGCCGCCATAAATTTCGCTTGTCTAAATTCATTTTATTTGGTAGTATAAAAATACAGATAATAACCTTATATACTATAATACTACTAAAACTTTATTTATATGACAAGTGGAAAAACAATCAGCGGAAACATAAAGAGATTACGCGCTAAACTTGGCTTAACACAAGACGATTTAGCCAAGAAAGCGGATATAAAATATACAACGCTTATGAAGGTCGAAAGCGGCACGGTTAATAAGCCAAGCGTTCAAACTATGGCGAAAATCGCCAAAGCATTGGGTGTTTCGATTGAAGATTTATTGAAATAATATGACATCTATTTTTGGTTTTTATCACATTATGGGTCTGTTAAGCCACATGGGTTGGCCGAAAAGAAAAAGTTTATTTAATTCGGAAGCGGTGGTTAATAGCCTCATACTTGATTCAACAGTTGAGCAAATGATTGATTGGGCCGCAAGCATTGGCGCGTGCCGCCCTAAATTAGCTTTGCAAATTATTGCCACCATGCTTAGAGGCACAGATTGGGAAAGTAAAGACGCAATGAATCTTGGTGTGGAAGTTAGCAATATGAAGAAACAATGGGCCGAAAGAGGTAATAGCGATAATCCAAGAGAGGCAGTCAAGCCGGTAAAGTTTTCAAAGCACAGTAAGGTAATGACAATAAAACAATTAAAGGATAAAGAAATTTCGCACGCACTGGAAGTTTATTGTTATGAAAGTTTAGTTTGGGGATTGGTCAATCCAGATAATTTCAAAACCTATTATTCAGCAAATGAAGAAAGACAAAGAGAGAAAATGCCAGAATACAAAAAAGCTGGTTTAGCAGTGGATTATATTCCGACGCTGGATCAAATTTTGAAAGAGGGAGAGGAAATTTTAAAAGGTTATGAAAAGGAAATACGGGAATTATCACCAATACCACAGAAATTACAGAATGACGCAATTTCTTTGGGAATAAAAATTGAATAAAAGTATGAAATTTACAGACAGAGTTTATGGAAATTTTGAAATTGACGAACCAGTCATTTTGGAATTGATAAATTCCAAAACTATTCAGCGACTAAAAGATATTGATCAAGCTGGATATTTTGAGCCATATTTTCCCGGAACCGCGCACTCGCGATTTGAACATTCAATCGGCGTTTATTTACTTTTAAAAATGTATGGCGCGCCGATTGAAGAACAAATTGCCGGACTAATTCATGATGTCTCTCATTCCGCGTTTTCGCATTGCATTGATTATGTTTTAGATGCCGGCTCGGAAAAAGAACACAATCACCAAGACAATGTTTTTGACGAGTTCGTTAGAAAATCAGAAATTCCAGAAATACTCAAAAAATATAACCTTGATTTGGATTATATTTTAGACGACAAATATTTTCCGCTAAAAGAAAAGGATTTGCCAGATTTGTGTGCAGACAGAATTGATTACTCATTAAGAACTGCCACCGTTTTTAGAGAAATTGAAAACGGAAAATATTTTATTGATAATCTTTTAGCGGAAAATGGACAATGGATTTTTAAAGATTTTGAAAGTGCGGAAAAATATGCAAAATTATTTTTGAAGTTGAATACTGATTATTATGCCGGTTTGCCCTCGGCAGTTATGTTTAGAACAGTTGGCGATTATCTCCGCTATGCACTTTCAAAATCTTATATTTCTGAAACCGATTTATACACTACTGATAAAATTGTTTTGGAAAAAATAGAACAACATATAAAAACCGATTCAAAATTAAGTTTGCTGTTCGACAGAATGAACAATAAAATCGGTTTCAGAAACGATCCGAGCGATTACACCGGAAAGGTTTTTTGCAAATCGCGAGTGGTGAATCCATTGTGTAAGCACGACGGGAAAATTATGAGGGTTTCAGAAGTAAATCCGAGTTGGAATGATATAATTAAGCAAGAGTCAGAACCGAAAGAGTATTTTCTGAAATTTGATAAATAGGCGGCGAGCCAACTTTGTTGGCACGAAATTCGGCGGCGGCGGAAAGCGAGGGCGGGCAAAAATTCCTTCCCCCCAACCCCCTTTCTTTTTGCCCGCCCGAGCGTCAGGTTTCGTTCCTGTCGCGCGTAGCGCGGCAACCATTCAGTTTTTGTCAAAAAATGTTCGAGCAGAGTTGTATAATTCCACCATCAACGAACTAAACGTTTTTTTGGAAGCCAAAATGCGGGACGCGCGAAGCGCGTGGTGGCTCTAAATTAAACTTTGGCTCATTTATTTTTGAATTCGGATGTCGCAAATGGAAAAGGAGGGGTTTGGGGAGGAATTTTCCATTTGCCCCGCTGTTTATTTTGGCTCCGCACTTAGGAGGCTTGCCCGTCCGTAGCTTAAGCGAAGGAGGGATGTTCGAATAAGTATCATGAAGAAATAATCTACCCCATCAACCTGCTCACCATGTTTAGGAAGTTCAAAATTTAATGAATTTTCTTATTCGGTGGTAACGGGATAAATATACTTGTTCTTTTTTTATATTCAGCAAATTGTGAATTCTCTTCCATTTTCTTTTTATGGAGGAATGAGCATACATTCATTACTTGATTGATCCTGAAAAACCAGCCCAAAATGGCACAGTGGAACGAAGTCACCGAGAAGATCAAGAAAAGTTTTACGAACAAAATAAATTTAAAAATATTTCTGACGCAAAAGAAATTAAAAAGATGTAATGAGTATTACAACGATTTAGAACATTGCGGTTTAAACGGAAAAACGCCGAATCAGTTTCTGAAAAATTATCAATTAATATACTATAATTAAACCGCCATATGTCTGCGCCTAAAATATATATGGCCTAAGTGTTGCTTGTTTTTTAGTTGCTTGCAGTATAAAAATTTGCTATAATACACATATTAACAGCAATGTATTAATCATAAATTTTATGGAACATTTTAGACATATTTTAAAAAAATTTTTACCTATTGGAATTGTTTCTGTATTTTTTATATCTCTTTCTTTTTTCCCTTTTATTGCCTCTGCCAATGATGCACAGTTTGGGTGGGCAAAAGGAATAGGGTCAACGGCAAGTGATGGCGCTTATTCGGTTACCACTGATTCCAGTGGTAATGTATACACTACGGGGCTTTTTAGCGGTAGTAATGTTGATTTTGATCCGGCACATCCCGGAACGTGTATTTTAACTTCAGCTGGGTTAAAAGATATTTTTGTAAGCAAGTTTGATTCGTCGGGTAATTGTGTCTGGACAAAAGCTATGGGGGGGACAGGAAATGATGTTGGCAGAGATATTTCTGTTGATTCCAGTGGTTATGTGTATACTACAGGAAATTTTAATATCACTACAGACCCAAATGGCGTTGATTTTGATCCAGGAACTGGGACGTATTATTTAAAGTCAAATGGAGTAGCTGATGTTTTTGTAAGCAAACTAGATTCATCCGGTAATTTTGTTTGGGCAAAAGCAATAGGTGGAGTGGCGATCGATATAGGTGAATCTATTGCTGTTGATTCTACCGGCAATGTATATACTACGGGAATGTTTAGAAAAACCGTTGATTTTGATCCAGGAGACGGGATATATAATTTAGTTGCGGTTGGTACAACGACAATTTATACTGATATCTTTATAAGCAAACTAGATTCATCCGGTAATTTTGTTTGGGCAAAAGCAATAGGTGGCACGGGAAATGACGCAGGTTGGTCTATGACTCTCGATTCTACCGGCAATGTATATACTACGGGAAATTTTAATATCACTACAGACCCAAATGGCGTTGATTTTGATCCAGGAGCCGGAACATCTTACTTAACTTCAACTGGGTTAAATGATGTTTTTGTAAGCAAATTTGATTCATCCGGTAATTTTGTTTGGGTAAAAGCTATGGGTGGCGCAACGAATAATGATTCTGCAGATTCTATTGCTGTTGATTCTAGTGGTAATATATATACCACAGGAATTTTTAGAAGTGCTACTGTTGATTTTGATCCAGGAACTGGGACGTATTATTTAAATTCAAATGGGGGAGGTGATATTTTTGTAAGTAAACTAAATTCGTCCGGTAATTTTGTTTGGGCAAAAGCGATTGGTGGCACGGGAAACGATATGGGTAATTCTATTGTCGTTGATTCTATTGGCAATGTATATACTACGGGATATTTTTATCCCACTACAGACCCAAATGGTGTTGATTTTGATCCAGGAACTGGGACGTATTATTTAAAGTCAAATGGGGGAAATGATATTTTTATAAGCAAACTAGATTCATCCGGTGGTTTTGTTTGGGCAAAATCGATTGGTGGAGATGATTCGACTGCAACTCACGATGACACTGGTTTTTCTATTACTCTTGATTCCAATAATGATGTATATACGGCAGGAACTTTTTATATTACAGTAGCAATGCCAAATGGTGTTGATTTTGATCCAGGAACTGGGACGTATTATTTAAAGTCAAATGGGGGAGGTGATATTTTTATTTTAAAGCTTACTCCATTAACCGACATCACCACTTCAACTCTCACTGGTTTGGTGACTCCAGTCAGAGGAGCTACGCCAATAGCTGTAGGACATTTAGCCACAACGGA
>PFTH01000228.1 GCA_002789465.1 Candidatus Roizmanbacteria bacterium CG_4_9_14_0_8_um_filter_34_12
TCCGTGAAGCTTCATAATAAAAAATATTTTGATATTCTCCGGCTGTTCCACCAAGTTCAATCACCACAATATCTGCTTTTTTCTTTCTTCCAAGAGTTTGAATTTTTTCAGTAATTTCGTTTGTGATATGTGGAATTGCCTCAACGTCTTCACCTTTATATTCAAATCTTCTTTCCCTTTCAATCACTTCTTTATAAATCTGACCCATTGTAACAAAATTGTCTTTTCCCATGTCTTCATCAAGAAATTTTTCGTAAGTACCAATGTCCATGTCAGCCTCTGTCCCGTCTTCGCATAAAAATGGATCACCGTGTTCGATCGGATTAATGGTTCCGGCATCAATATTTAAGTAGTTTTCAAATTTTAACGGAGTCACACGATAACCGGCGGATTTTAAAAGAAGACAAACTGATGCCGATGTCAAGCCCTTTCCAATACCGGAAATTACACCCCCGGAGATAAAAATGTATTTCATAAAATGAATTACTTTTAATTGCCCTAATTACCTAATTGATCTAATTAACCTAAAGAATTCTCAAACCCCAATTGGGTTATTGGATATTATTTAGGTTAATTAGGTAATTAGATCAATTAGAAATTTCTATTTATTTATCATCCAACTACTATGTTTGCATTTCGGGTAATTTGAACATCCAAAAAACCGTCGTTTTGATTTGGTAAATCTTACCACAACATCACCACCGCAATCAGGGCATTTTTGTCCCACCACAACTGTTAAAAATGCTTTAATATTTTTACACTTTGGATAACCGCTACAAGCCAAGAATTTTCCAAAACGGGAGAATCTTTGGATCATTGGTTTTCCACACTTGTCACAATCACCATGCTTTTCTTCAACAATTTTTATAACTTCGGTATTGGCTTTTTGAATCGTCAGCGTTTTATTAAATGGTTCATAAAATTTTTCTAAAATTTCAATCAATTTTTGATTACCATTGGCAATTTCATCAAGCGAGTCTTCCATTTGTGCAGTAAAGTTAATGTCAAATAATTCTGAAAAAGCCGATGATAAATAATTACAAATTGACTCTCCGAGGCCTGTTGGTTTGAAATAACGTCCGTCTTTTTCCACATAGCCCTTTGTTTGAATTAGTCCAATAATCGGAGCATAGGTTGATGGTCGTCCAATTGATTTTTCTTCCATAATTTTAATCAGACTCGCGTCATTATATCTTGGTGGGGGTTTTGTTTGCTCAAGCTTGCTTTCCAAATCACTGTATGCGACTGACTGTCCCTCATTAATTTGAATTGCATCAGTATGCATTTTCACGTATTCAGGATTTAATATTTTTAAAAAGCCTGGAAAAATAACCTGTTGATGTTCACTTAATAAACAATACTTTTTATCTGAGTCAATTAATAGTTTTGAATATAATACTTCTGCTTCTTTCATCTGTGTTGCGACTGCCCGGTTCCAAATCAGCTGATAAAGTTTCTTATGGTTTGCAGTGATACTTTTATCCTTCACTGTACTTAGCTCTCTCTCAATTTTTGTCGGTCGAATTGCTTCATGCGCTTCTTGAGCTGATTTTGATTTTGTTCGATAACCGCGTGGTTTTTCAAGAGCGTATTTTTCTCCATATGTTGATTTAATATATCTTTGAGCGGCAAAAACAAACTGGGTGGAAAGATTAAAAGAATCAGTGCGATGATATGTGATTAACCCGTGTTCGTATAGATCCTGTGCCAATTTCATTACTGTCCGTGAAGTAAAATTACATTTATAAAATCCTTCTTGTTGCAGAAGCGATGTTGTCAAAGGTGGCGGTGGATAACGCATTTGAGTCTCTTTATTAATCGCGCTAATTTTGTATGAATCTGTTTTTAAATCTGTTTCAATTTGAACATGATTACTTTCAGAAATAGTTGTTCTTGAATATTGATATTTTCCTGCAAATAAGACAATATTAATTGTTTGTTCATAGGGAATTTTATCTTTTTCAATTAGCTTTGCTCTAAGTAAACTATTATTAAATAAGGTATATATTTGATAGTATGGCTCGGATGCAAATTTACGGATTTCTTTTTCTCTTTCCACAATCAACCGGAGAGCAACTGTTTGTACTCTTCCCGCCGATAGCCAATTCTTACCTGTTTTTTTCCAAAGCAATGGAGATAGTTCATAACCAACAATTCTGTCTAAAATTCGCCTGGCTTGCTGGGCTTTTATTAAATCAACCCGTAGTTCTGATGGATTTTTCAAAGCTTCCTCCAGTGCATTGGATGTAATTTCATGAAAGACAATTCGAGTCAGTTTTTTTGCTTTCTTTTTAACGCTAAATTCCGGCCAATCTTCATTTATTAAGCCTAGAATACATGCGGCATGATAAGAAATTGACTCTCCTTCGCGATCTAAATCAGTTGCAAAGATAATTTCTTTATTTTTTTTCGCTAAATCTTTAAGCGTAGCAACAACCTTTTTTTTGTTTTCAATAATTTGATATTGCGGCGCAAAATGATTCTTAAAGTCTATTGCCATAGATGCTCCGGGAAGATCACGAATATGACCCATAGTTGCGTATACGTAATAATCTTTCCCTTTAAGAATCCGATTAAACGTTCTTGCCTTTGTTGGCGATTCAACAATAATGAGTGCCATAGCTTAAAATATCAAACAATCCCAAATTATTCAACCGTAGAGATAAGCTAAGCCAATCCACCGCGGCGGTGGATAGGCTATAGGATAAAAAAATTACTAACTTCCTCTTATTCTTCTTTTTTTAAGCAGTTTTGAATCAATAATAGATAACCTGACAGGTTTGAAAATAGTTTATCTGATAAGAACCTGTCAGGTTATTGAACTTATGGCCAGAACCTGTCGGGTTATAGTCCCTAAAAGAAATTATTCAATTTTTGGCATAACTTGCTAGATTGTCTTACAAAAACTGTCTTACTATTTATTAAAACGTTTAAAATATATGTTAATCTCAGTTTTACTTATTCTTACAAAGACAGTTTTGTATAGATTTGACTAAATATTCCTCGTCCAACCTTTTTTAAGAAAGTTTTAAGGCACTTGCACGCTCCCAGTTATATTCATCTTTTTGAAAAATATGTTGGTTATAAACTCGCTGTAATCGACTATTATTTTGAATATTAACTTGAATTTGCGAATCTTTTTTGGTTAGTTCAACTTCCGTAAATAAAAACCATTCTTCTAAGATTTGCAAATATTTTTTTTGATATCGATTTATAGGTTCATTAATAAATAAAAATTTATCTAAAAAGTCTGGAGTAGATATTTTATTAATAATTTCTAAAATTGATTCCATAGTATTTTCTACTCCTGAAAGGTAATCCCATAATTCATTTGCAATTAAAGTCTCTTTTGGTTCAAAGAATTTTAGCATATTGATAATTGAGCCTAAAAATCTTATCTTATTAAATCCTGTAGAAGTGTCGTTTGTAGGGTCAAAAGGAAAACCAACAAAAAAATTGATCTTCTTACCAGGAAACATTTTATATAAAGCTGCTTTTCCTTCTAAAATCTTTTGTTTTTCTCCTCTCATTTCACCAGAGTTTGGTTTCACAGACTTTAGTTCTATTGCTGTTATACTTTGTTTATCCTGAATAAAAACATCAGCTGAAAAATCAATAGCATTAACTTGTTTAGTTTGACTATTAATAAAGATTAATTTATCCTCTCGACTTAAATTTGCATTATTTTCATTATTAGAAAGTTCTGTTATTATTCTATTAATATTGTTTTTTTGTGTAACAGTAATTTGTTTATTCCCCAATTTTTTTGAGGTATATTCTCGTTTTTCTCCATCTGATAATATACAAGCTACATTTTCAAAGAAAGTTTGCCCTAACGTAGTATTTAATCCATGTAGCCAACTACTAAGACTAATAAAATAAGGGATATCTGACACTTTATTATTTAATTGATTTTGAAAAGCATTCAAAAAAGCTTTATGAAACGGTGCATTTCTATTGTTTGTTGCATCAATCGGAAATGTTTCAAATCTTTGGCGAAGAATTTTGATAACAATACAAGCTATTTGTTGTTTTTTATATATATCTATCATATTTTGTTTTTAACTATGACTTTTTAAATGAAAAATAATTTCCGAATAGGGTGATTTATCTCTTTCGGTTCGATTTAAAACTGGCCGTTTGAATTGTTCCACAATTTTTAAACCAGATTTTTCAGCAATAATAGGATAAAGATTATATTTATCGTTTGCAACAAGAAATATATCAAAATCATTAGCTAAATTTTTTTTACAATTAATTAATACATTTGAAATACCATCAACATAAGATTTTTGCGCCTCTAAACCCTGTCCTTTATATAATGGGCCAATTTCTAACTCGTCTTGACGTTTAAAACCAAAAAGATCATAAGCATATGCATGCTGTTCGTGGTAGTCAATTTGCCCAACGTATGGAGGTGAAGAAAAAATACCTTTTATTTTATTTTTCTGAAATAATTCGCTAAATTTTTGATTTCTCTTTTTAACTTCTTTGAACAAATCAATTGTTCGGGAATCTGCAGGAATAATTAAAGAAAAAGCGTCTGTTTTTAATCTTTTAAATGTATTTAATCTACTTAAAGTGTCAAATGCATAACGCTCAAACCATCCCTTGATAGAAAACAATGGTTTGCAAATTTTTTTATGCTTCCAACAATAATAAGTTGTTGTTTGTGGTTCTTTTAGAGTTGCAAGATCAGAATGTGTTGTGGCGCGGCAAGATCTGATTGTTCGGCTCAATATAACCGCAAATATCTTTTTATTTTTAATATCTTTAATCTTTCTTACCTGATCAAAGGCAAAATTAATTTCTTCCCGTATGTTTTTTATGTACCACATGTCTAAGAAGTTTTTAGATGAAAAATTGTTTAACTTAACATTATATTTTTTTACTAAATCATTGTAAATTTTTAAGAATTCTTTTTCTTTTTCAAGTGCAAATTTATTCTCATCTATTTGTTTTTGAAATATTTTGTATTTATATTCAGGACTTGGGAAATAACTATTATTAAAACTTGATAGATTTAACATTAAGTCTTTTTCAAAAGCAGATATATTTTCTACCGATTCATAATTACTTATTGCTTGATTAATATTTTTAGCTTCATTTTCAAGACTAACTAGATCATAATCAAGTAATTTTGTTTCTGCGATCATGCAGTTAAAACGAGATACGTCGATTCCAATAGAATTTATACCGAGTTCATTTGCTTGAACAAGGGTTGTTCCAGATCCGGCAAATGGGTCAAGAATTATATCTGTTTTTTTAAAAAAAACACTTTTTTTAAAACTATCAATATGATCATCAATAAAGTACTCAACTAATTGGGGAATAAATTTACCTTTGTAAGGATGAAGTCGATGCACATGTTTTGTCGTGTCTGATTCTCTCAAATTATCAAAAGACAGACTCCAATTTAAATCACTTCCAAGTTTTTTTTTCCAATCAATCTCTCTTTTTCCATTAACAGAATAGTAATTTTTTAAATCATTAACTTTAATTAAAGTTGAACCGTCATTTCCATATTTTTTTACTTTTCCGTATTGAATTAAATAAGAAATGTTAGATTCATTAATATCTCTACACAAAAAATTACTTGCCCACTGACTCGCTTCTTTTAGTGTGATTAGATCTTGTGCAACAGCCATAATTAAATTCAAATTTATGAAATA
Organism: Candidatus Roizmanbacteria bacterium CG_4_9_14_0_8_um_filter_34_12; assembly: GCA_002789465.1. GTDB lineage: Bacteria > Patescibacteriota > Microgenomatia > UBA1406 > GWC2-37-13 > UM-FILTER-34-12. The sequence continues at coordinate 5,673 of PFTH01000228.1, forward strand.
AATATAAGATAAAAGCAAATATAAGTCAACCGTTTTTATGCATCATTAGTAATAGTTTAGCTTGATATGTCAATTACTATTTACTGATATATATCTAGACCCTTCTTGTCCTGTGTTTTTTAAGCAGTTTTGAATCAATAATAGAACGGCGAAGAAGTGATTCTGCCTCAATCCGTTCGTTTTTGTCTTTTGATTTAGTAAGAATTTCTTTCGCGCTTTTCAAAGCAACTTCAGTCATGTTTTGGTCAATTTCGTTTTGTCCATATGCGCGTGAAACTAAAATCGTGATGATTTCACCATCAGTTTCTAAATAACCACCTCCAATTGCCATATAGTCCTCTTTTCCGGATTGTCTTATTGTTACAATACCCTCCTTAAGAAGTACAAAAACATTCACATGCTTTGGTAGAATAGTTAATTCACCATCAGCACCAGGAACCGTAACAGATTTCACTTCCTCATCTAAAACAATTTTTTTGGGTGTAATGACTTTTAAGCGTAAATAACTCATATTAAATTAACCTAATTACCTAATTAACCGAATTTCTAAATAAATCCCAATCTCCAATTGGGTTATTGGATATTTTTTAGGTCAATTAGAATAATTAGATCAATTAGAAATTTCTATTTTTTCCCTTAATACTAAATACTTACTACTATCTACTATTTAACCTCCTCAATCTTTCCCCTCATATAAAACGCTGTTTCGGACTTATCATCATGCTTGCCTTCCAAAATTTGTTTAAAACCAGAGACCGTTTCTTCAACTGTTACATACTTTCCTTCCCGTCCGGTAAACGGCTCTGCTACAAACATTGGCTGAGTTAAAAATCTTTGAATTTTTCTAGCACGAGAAACTGTTAACTTATCTTCCTCGGATAGCTCCTCCATTCCAAGAATGGCAATAATATCTTGAAGATCCTTATATCTTTGTAAGGTTTTCAAAACATTCCTTGCCACTTGATAATGTTCATCTCCAACCACATCAATATCTAAAGCACGCGAAGATGATGTTAATGGATCAATGGCTGGAAATAAACCTTGTTCAGATAAAGAACGCTCCAAAGTTATTGATGCGTCTAGATGAGAAAAGGTTGTTACAGGTGCTGGATCAGTATAATCGTCAGCAGGAACGTACACTGCCTGGATTGATGTGATTGAGCCCTTATTGGTTGAAGTAATTCTTTCCTGTAGGGCCGCCATTTCCGAGGCCAATGTTGGTTGATAACCAACAGCTGATGGAATTCTTCCCAATAAGGCTGATACTTCCGAGCCCGCTTGTGCGAAACGGAAAATATTATCAATAAATAAAAGAACATCCATGTTTTTCTTATCTCTAAAATATTCTGCCATTGTTACACCGGTTAAAGCAACGCGCAAACGATTTCCCGGAGCTTCATTCATCTGTCCAAAGACCAATACAGTTTTATCAATCACCTTTGATTCTTTCATTTCCAACCATAAATCATTTCCCTCACGCGTTCTTTCACCTACTCCAGCAAAAACAGACACACCGGCGTGATTTTTTGCTACATTATGAATCATCTCCTGGATTATAACTGTCTTACCTACGCCAGCTCCACCGAAAATTGCCACCTTCCCTCCCTTAATAAAGGGGGCAATTAAATCAACCACTTTGATTCCGGTTTCAAAAACTTCTTGTTCAACTGTTTGTTCTGCGAGTGTTGGAGCTGGATTATGAATTGAGGCTAATTCAGTCGTTTTTGATGGACCGGCTTCATCGACCGGTTCTCCTAAAACATTATAAATTCTACCCAGGGTTTTTTCACCAACCGGAACTTTAATCGGATCGCCACTATTTTTTACACTCATTCCGCGCGCAATTCCAAATACATTACCCATTGCTACTGTCCGAACTAAACCCGGCTCCAAAACTGCTTCAACCTCCAAAATCAAACGACCGGATTTTTTATTTTCTAAAACTAAAGCATCATATATTTTTGGTGTTTGTTCTTCAGAAAACTGAACATCAATCACAACTCCGCGAACTGCGATAATTTTTCCCTCATTCATATTATTAAATAAATTTTTAATTTGAAATATTAAATTTTTTTGTACGGGCGCGGCGTGACGCGCCCTATCGAATTATTGGGCAAATCACGCTTTGCCCCTACTAATTTTGTACGGGCGGATCATGATACGCACCTACCGATTAAACCGATTCAACCGACTCCTTCGCCGTAATCATATCTAATAATTCTCCGGTAATTTTTTCTTGCCTAATTTTATTGCGAAGGAGCGTTAAATTAAAAATTACATCATTGGCGTTTTCTGTTGCATTTTTCATCGCCATCATCCGAGCAGAATGTTCTCCTGCCTCACTTTGAATTACAGCGTTTCGAATTTTTTCTTCTAAATAACTACGCAACAGTGCATCAATAATTTTGTGTGGACTTGGCTCAATTAAATATTCAACCGCTCTTTCTTTAATAATTGGAGTTTGCACTTTATAACTAAACGGTAATAATTTTTCTTCAACTGGTTCAATTCTTAGCGCGGAGTAAAATCGACTATACAGTAAAAATACATTTGCGTATTTTCCAGACAAAAAAGCTTCAACTGTCATTTGAAAAACCGCGGGAATACTATTTTGTGGTTGATTTGATGAAAAATCTGCAAGAACTATATTCCCAAAACGAGGTATCAACATTGCAGCTTTTTTCCCAATCACAACATATTCACGTTTTTTCCAATTTTCGCTCTTTGTCATAAGGCGAAATAAATTAAAATTAAAAGACCCACACAACCCCTTATTACTACTAATTACAATCGCTAAATCTTTTTGGGTAGCTGTGTTATTTGTGCTTAATAAAGTCGAATACTTTGAGTCTAAATTGACGCTTATTTTTGCAATAATTTTATCAATATTTTCTTGGTAAGGACGCTCTTCAACCGCAGCAGCTTGTGCTCTTTTCATTTTAATTGCCGAGACCATTTGCATTGCCTTAGTAATTTTTCGGACATTAGTTATCGATTTGATTTTTTTTCTAACTTGTCTTATATTCATAATTTTTAAATCATAAATCGCAAATCGTAAATCTTATTTTATTTCCCATTCTCTATATTCTCCTCAATGGTTTTCCCAATTTCTTTTTCCATTTTTTCATCAAGTATTTTATTTTTATTAATACTATCTATTAGATTCTTTTTTCTTAAACGTAAATCACTGATTAGTTTAGTTTCCCAGACATCAACTTCATGTAGTGGCAAACTGTCGAGATAGCCTTTTGAAGCTGCCCAAATTACAACAACCTGTTCTGCTAATTCATAGGGCCTATTCTTATTTTGTTTTAATATTTGTGTAATTTTTGCTCCTCGATTTAAAAGTTTTTTTGTTTCCTCATCTAACTCGCCTTCAAACTGAGAAAATGCAGCCATATCACGATATTGTGCTAAATCAAGCTTTAACTTACCTGCAACTTGCTTCATTGCTTTTGTTTGTGCATTACCACCAACACGTGATACTGAAAGTCCAACATTCACTGCCGGTTTAATACCTGCGTTAAATAAATCCACGTCCAAAACAATCTGTCCGTCAGTAATGGAAATTACATTGGTTGGAATATATGCCGAGACGTCACCCTCCAATGTTTCAATAATCGGAAGTGCAGTAATTGACCCTCCACCGTGTTTTTTATCAACTCGACAAGCTCTTTCCAATAATCGTGAGTGAAGGTAAAAAACATCCCCAGGATATGCTTCTCGACCTGCCGGACGGCGAAGTATCAAAGAAATCTGTCGATATGCCCATGCGTGCTTTGTCAAATCATCATAAACAACTAAAACATCTTTACCTTTGCTCATAAAATACTCTGCAATAGCACTAGCCGAGTATGGCGCCAAATATTGTGCCGCGGCTGAATCTGAGGCTGATGCAGATACTATAATTGTATAATCCATGGCATAATTTTTTTTCAAAAGTTCTGCTACTCCTGCAACTTTAGAATTTTTCTGACCAATAGCACAATAAACACAGATCATATTTTCGCTTTTTTGATTTAAGATCGTATCCACAGCAATAGTTGTTTTTCCCGTACCACGATCCCCAATAATTAATTCTCTTTGTCCTCGCCCAATTGGAATAAGGGAATCAATCGCCTTAATACCGGTTTGCACCGGAACTGACACTGCTTCTCGTGCCACCACTCCTGGTGCCACTTTTTCCACTGAAAAATATAAGTCAGTTTTAATTTTAACTCCGTTATCAAGAGGCGCTCCGAGTGGATCAACAATTCTCCCAAGCAGTTCATCTGCCACAGGAATAGATAAACTTCGCCCCAACGCCTTTGCTTTTGATCCTGACCGAATTGATAAATAATCTCCTAAAACAATTGCGCCAACATTTTCATCGCTTAGATCAATCACATAAGCCAGACAGTTATTATCTAATTCGAGCAACTCTCC
>PFTH01000079.1 GCA_002789465.1 Candidatus Roizmanbacteria bacterium CG_4_9_14_0_8_um_filter_34_12
GCTCGATCTTTATTATTAACTTTATTATCTATTAATTTATATACCCTTTTACGGTAGTATTGATAACCGTTTATCTTATTAAAAGTAACACAAGGCTGTAAGACGTTTACCAAGGAAAAGCCCTTGTGATTAATCGCACTTTTTATCATTGAAATCATATGTTGAGCATCTCCTGCAAAACTTTGAGAAATAAAAGTTGCGCCCTGCGTTAAAGCTAGTCCAAGTGGATCAATTGGAGATTCAATTAATCCATATGGAGTTGATTTTGACAATGCACCTTTCATTGCAGTTGGAGCAACTTGACCTGTTGTTAAGCCATAAACCCTATTGTCATGAATAATTACCGTTATATCATGATTTCCACGACATGCATGTAAAAAATGATTTCCACCTTCACCATAACAATCGCCGTCACCCGCAACAACAATTATTGGCATCTTGTGATTTGCAAGTTTATATCCGATTGCTGTTGGAATTGCACGACCATGCAAACCATGAATTGCATATGCGTTTAAAAAGTCATTCATATTTCCGGAACAACCTATTCCAAAAACCACACCCACGTCAGATGGTGATAAACCCATCTGTGCTAAAGCGGATTTTATGGCAATTCCAATTCCCCAATCCCCACATCCAGGACACCAAGTTGGTGTATAACCGGAAAAATCTTGCATTGTAATAGTGTTCATATAATTTTTATAACGATTATAAATATTATAATTATTATTTTACTTTGACCATAACTTCCTTTACCGTAATCGGTCTTCCGTCATAACGTAAAACTTTTTCCTTTATTTCTATCCCTATTTCCATCTGTAACAACTTACCAAATTGACCCGTACTGTTGTTTTCAACTAAGACATATCGTTTATCTTGATTAAATAATTTTATAACTTTTTCTTTATCTAGAGGATAAACGTGATTAAAATGAATCACTGCACAATCTGGTATTTGTTTTTGTGTTTCCAGTAAAATTCCTTTAATGCTACCCCATCCAACTAAAACAATTTTTGCACGTTCTAAATTTCCATAAACTAAAGGAGTAGAAAAATCATTTTTTAAATAAGTGTTAATTTTGACTGTTCGTTTTTTAACTTGAGCAATTCTCTCGTTACTATCTTCTGTTGTATGTCCATCTTGAAGATGTTCATATGAATTTGCTTGATAATAATAATCCTTTAAACCTGGTATTAAACGAGGTGAAATCCCATCCTCAGTTATTTGATAACGTGAATATTTGCCCTCATTAACAAAATCGATTGTCTTCCCTCGATTGACTTTGTAATTGTTTTTTATATTGTCTAAAATAGATTGTGTAATTGTTGCGTGTGATTCTGATAAATACATATCAGACATAACAATAACTGGTAGTTGATAAATTTCTGCCAGATTAAAAGCTTTTGCTGTTAAGAAAATCATTTCCTCAATATCTCCTGCAGCAAGAACAATTTTTGGAAACTCACCGTGACCAGCGTTAACAGCGAATAACAAATCTCCTTGTTCAGTCCACGTTGGCATTCCGGTTGCTGGACCTGGTCGTTGAGAAAGAAAAACCACCAGCGGTATTTCTGCAATCCCGGAAAAAGACAGACTCTCCACCATCAATGCAAATCCACCACCTGAACTTCCAACTGCAGAACGAGCACCTGCAAATGACGCACCTAATGCAGAGCTAACAACGGCAATTTCATCTTCACTATGACGAACAACCATTTGCGTTTTTCGTTGCCAATCAGCCAAAACAGTTAGCACTGATGAAGAAGGCGTCATAGGATATGCAGCGTAAAATCTACAATCACCTATCACTGCACCAAGCGCAAAGGCTTCATTACCAGTTAATAGTAATTGTTTATTATTTTTATTTTGTGATAATACCGGTTGAATTAAAGCTTTGTATCTATCTATCACATAATCATAACCTCTTTTTGCAAACTGACGGTTATAATCAACCACTTCTTTTCCTTTTTTTTCAAATGTTTCTGATAATAACATGTTCACATCTTGAAAATTTATTCCAAGTAATGCACAAGAAGCTCCAAGCGCAATTGTATTCTTCATCACAACTTGACCATTTAACTCTTTTAACATCTTCCCCGTTGGAATATCTAACATTTGTAGTTTCTTAGATGATTGTGGTTTAAAAATTTCTGAATCAAAAACTACAACAGCATTATCTTCTAACTGCGTTTGATGAAATTTCCAGGTTTCTTCATTAAGACAAACAAGAATGTTAATATTTTCCTGAAGACAGTAAACTTTTTCATTAGATAAGGTAAGTTTATAAGAGTTGTGTCCTCCACGAATTAAAGAA
>PFTH01000072.1 GCA_002789465.1 Candidatus Roizmanbacteria bacterium CG_4_9_14_0_8_um_filter_34_12
TTTCATCAGCCAATATTCCGGTGGTCATATCAGTTTCGATCATACCCGGACCGATGGCGTTAATATTAATTCCCTTGGGTCCAAGCTCAATGGCCAAATCTTCTACCATAGCAATCACTCCACCTTTTGAAGCGGCATAATGAGCAATGTTGCCAAATCCGACTCCCACCCCGCCTGAAGCGATTGAGGAAATATTAATAATCTTTCCTCCCGCGGGCATAATCTTAATCGCTTCCTGAACACAGAAAAACTGGCCTTTTAAATTAATATTTAGCACCTTATCCCATTCCTCCTCAGTTATTTTATCTATCGGGTTCATATAAACTATTCCGGCATTGTTCACTAAAATATTAAGCTGGCCAAATTTATTCTTTACTTCCTCAAACATTTTGACTACCTGTTCTTTGTTGGAGACATCGGTCTGAACCGAAAATGAATCGACTCCTAATTTCTTAACTTCAAATACGACTGCTTCGGCTTCCTGGGCTTTTGAATGATAGTTAACGGCGACCGATGCGCCGGCTTTAGCCAGAGCTAAAGCAATTCCACTACCTATCCCGCGAGACGCTCCGGTCACTAAGGCTTTTTTACCTTTTAGATTAAACATAATATTCAAATAAAAATTTATAATACTATCTAAATTCATCCTACACTCATTCACAACAACAATCAAACATTTTTATAAATATTTTACTGATTTTTTCGCTTAATCAAAAGAATTCCTCGAAGCCCTGCTTCGGGGTAAAAAACTTGTAAAATATCTGATCTCACGGCACATCTACTGTAAAATCTTTATTTTCAACGCTTCCATCAGGCATGGTAGCTTTTATACTCACTCTCCATGGACCGCGCATCGTCATTCTTCCTTGAGCTGAATACCGACCATTTCCTTGTGCTGTTGCTTCTCCTTGCTGTGTTCCCATATTCATGGTTGTCATATCAAGATCAAAATACACTTTAGCATTATCAACAGGTGTGCCGCTTTTATCTTTTACATCAATTAAAAATGTTGCCGGTCCTGGTTGGAGAGGATCTGGATTAGTAGAAAGACTTATTCCAGAATCACTATTTACATCAGGAGTCTCATTACTGGAACTATCCCTTGCATTAAATGCAAGTATTACAATGACACCAATCATGATTACTAATATAATCAATAAGGTTTTATTATTCATATTTTTTTTGCAAGCACGCATGCTTGGTTTGTATTTTTTACTAATAAATAAAAAGAAATCGCTAAAAAGATTAATGATATATATGATAATTCTGCTCCATGAAATGGTAAGTACATCACACTTCCGCTTAATCCCAAAAAGGAAAGAATCGGTAATCCACATGATGCACAACCGCTTCCTACAATACCAAAAAGTGAATTGCTGCCAACCACTAATCGTAAGCTTTTATAGTTTTTTAACACACTCATTTTATTAAAAAGTAAGGTGAGATTTGCTCCAGTTAAAAGTGCAATTAAAAACAATATCGTCAGTCCAAAACTGCTCATTGCGGTCCACATCCCTTGAAGAAGAGTGAATAATATTTTGAATTTATAAATAACATTATAATCACCAAACAAAGTGTCTTTGAGAATGCGAATATTCATTGAATAGGTAATTAATATAATATAGAAAAATGCAATCACCAACGTTGGAACAATAAAACGTTTAGAAAATAGATTCATACTGTTATACTATTTTAGTATTTGATCAATAACAGTTTTGAAGGCATCTACTGGTTGAGCACCGACCAACATTTGAGTCTTTCCATTGCTATCAATAACAAATGTAGTTGGTGTGCCGTTTACTCCTGCTGCATTACCGTCTGCCATCTCGTCTTTAACAGCCTTTGTATATTTTCCCGTATCAAGACATTGTTGAAATGATTGTTGATTTACTCCCACCTCCGTAGCTAATGGTCCAAGATCTGTGAGTGCAAATCCTGTTCCGTTTGTTGTTGTTTGTTCAAAGATTTTGTCTGCATAATTCCAGAAAGCATCACTTCCTCCAAGTTCTGCAATACATCGTCCAGCTTCTGCTTCTTTCTGGGCATTCTGATGGAAAGGAAGTGGGTAATCACGGAAGACTAAACGAATCTTATCTCCGTATGTTTTCATTAACTCTTGTGTTGTTGGATGAAATCTTTTGCAAAATGGACACTCAAAATCTGAGTATTCAACAAGCGTCACTTTTGCATTTTTATTTCCACGGATACGTTCATCATTTGAGACATCTTTAATTTTCCCACTTGGAGCCTGCTCAGCGGGTTGATTTTCTTGTTGAGGGACTACGGCTTGTGCCGCAATCTGTGTAGGTATATTTTTTTCAAGATACTGGATTTTTGTATAAAGAGACCTTACTACAAACGAAGTAATAACCAATCCTACAGTTAAAATAGTATTTAAGTTTAATTTAAATGGCAATGTTAAGGACTTTTTTTGTTCAGTCATAAAAAATATAAATGTTAATAATACTACACAGTGTAGTAGGTTATTTTTCAACTGTCAAGTAGTTTAAACTATATCATTAATGTACAAAGGGAGGATTGGCTGGTGTTGAGAAGTTGTTCGTCTGGACAGGAGACATAAATGTTTGTTTACAATAAGAAACACATTCTTGAGCATTTGAACACAAAATCATCACATCGCGTCCATTTTCATGCAGTTCTATCGCATTAATTGGTGCAATGATAAACGCAGAAATAATACATAATGAAAAAAGACTTATGAGTGCATTTTTCAATGCAATTGTATGGCGATATTGAATACCTTGTATTAACGATTGGATACGTGCATCTAATGTTTGGGGATCGGCAATTGCCGGAATTACAAAAAAGTTATAATCGGGCTCATACTGAAGAAGCTTCTTAAAAATTGATATAAGATTTCGATGAGAATTTCCTTTGATTGCGGCTTTGTCTGCTAAAATTTCTCGTTCAGTACGATAAGCCGTAATCAAATCCGATAAAAGAGGAAAAAAAGGAAAAAGAGACGCAGCAATATTGGCAATTAGCAATGTTAAGGTGTCGCGATGCTCAAGATGATGTCGTTCATGAAGTAAGATTGTTTTAAGTTCAAGCTTGGTAACAAGAGAGATAAGCTTAGTTGAAATATATATCTTCGGGTATCTAATCCCAAAACAAAAAGCAAAAGGTTTTTCACTTTGGATAGTCACGACTTTGTCGATGAGATTAAGGTTCTTTAATAGGGGGTGCGAATGGTGTATGTTCAGACGTATTTTTAAAAAGGTAACGGCGAAATCGATAGATTCGAAACAGGGTTGCTAAAAATTTAATTGCAGTAAATAAGAGCACGATAAAGATAATTATAAAAACGAACATTCCCAGATTTACCGGGATCTGAAACGATAAGTCATGGACCATCTTTTGGCAGAAGTAGATAGTATGATGAACAAGGAGGGGAAGGAACTTATACACGGTGATGCTTACTAATATCCCAAGAAGAAAGAATAGGCCCATGAAGATGAGCAAATGCTTATTTACTTTCATGTTTTTCTTGCAGTAGTTTTAATAAATATGATTTTTTGTTTGGGGGGAGGGTATCAATTGATTGGGCAAATGAAACAATTGCCGTATCATTAAATGTAGAAAAAAACTTTTTGACAAAATTTTGAACAAACCTTTTGGAATACGTTTCCTTGGCGATTTTAGGTGAGTAAATAAAAGAGATTCCCTGACATTTTCTGGCAACAATTCCTTTTTTATAAAGACGCTGTAAAATAGTTGCGACGGTAGTATACGCAAGTTTTGTATTGGTAAGTTTTGCCATAACATCTCGCACTGAACAAGATTTACACTTCCAAATAATAGCCATAACTTTCTGTTCCAATTTACTCATCGATTGTTGTACCATATCTACTACATAGTGTAAGATATTTGTTAACTATTTACAATTGTTTTACTTTTATAGATAAACACATTTTCTTTCTTCATAATTTCTTCATATTTCATTTGTTATCATGGTGATGTTTCTGTTATTAGTTATAATATTTTATGAACAAAACAAAGGTTAATATTAAAGGAATGCACTGCCGGTCATGTGAGATTTTGATTGAAGATGAGTTAATGAAAATTCACGGTGTGAAAAAAGTAAATGTTAGTGAGAAAAACGGTACGGCGGAAATTCATTATCAAGGTAATTTGGATCATAATAAAATTGAAAAAGCCGTATGTAATGCTGGTTATGCGATCGGTATAAATGATAAAAAACCTATTTTTTCAACCAACCTTCAAGATTATAAGGACCTGGGATTTGCTTTCTTGATCATCGTTGTACTTTATTTAATTGGAAGTGAACTGGGAATATTTAATATTTCGCTTGGTGCAGGAGGCAGTTATAAAAGTCTTCCGGTTGTTTTTCTTGTTGGACTAACAGCTGGAATATCAACATGTCTGGCCTTGGTTGGAGGATTAGTCCTTGCGGCATCGGCACGGTTTGTAGAAAAACATCCTCAAGCAACAACGCTTCAGAAATTTAAACCGCATTTATTTTTTAATGCAGGTAGAATTTTTTCTTTCTTTGCATTAGGAGGGATAATTGGATATGCCGGTTCATTTTTCCAACTATCAACCACCACTCTTGGATTTCTTACAATTGCAGTTGGCGGCGTGATGGTTTTGATGGGACTGCAGTTAACCGAAATCTTTCCACGGTTAAGTGGATTACAGTTTACCCTTCCAAAAGGAATAAGCAGAGCGCTTGGAATTAAAGAGCAATCAGAAAAAGAATATAGCCATAAAAACTCATTTATTTTGGGGGCGTCCACATTTTTTTTACCATGTGGATTTACACAGGCAATGCAGCTTTTTGCAATCAGCAGTGGAAGCCCAATAACTGGTGCGTTCACCATGGGTGTTTTTGCACTTGGAACCGCACCAGGACTTTTGGGAATTGGCGGACTCACATCGGTGATTAAAGGCGCTTTTGCAAAACCATTCTTTAAATTTGCAGGATTGGTGGTGATATTCATGGCAGTATTTAATATTTCAAACGGTCTTAATTTAAGCGGGATTGATGTTAATGCTTTTTTAAACCAAAGCACTGTTTCATCAGTTCAAACCGATCCAAATGTCACAATGGAAAACGGAGTTCAAGTCGTCAGGATGACTCAAACATCATCCGGGTATTCTCCCAATTCATTCACCATAAAAAAAGGTATTCCAGTCAAATGGATTGTGACATCGGAAAATGCATTTTCCTGCGCCGCAAGCATTGTTTCCCCAAAACTTGGAATCAGAACCAATCTTTCAGCCGGAGAGAATGTTATTGAGTTCACTCCAACTGAAGTTGGCAATGTCCGCTTTACCTGCAGCATGGGAATGTATAGCGGTTCATTTAATGTTGTTGATGGTAGTGATGATCCAACCTCAAAGATAAGTGTTCCCAACGCGGCACAAGCAACTCAAGCAAATGCCGTTGCAATATCTCAAAATACTGCTGGCTCTTGTAGTAGTGGAGGCGGATGTGGATGTGGAGCAAAACCTCAAAAACAAGCAGCAGTTGATGCAGATAAAGCTGCACCAGTAGCAGCTGTTCAAGAAAATTCAACACAAGTGATAAAAGCAACATACACAGTTGCGGATGATGTAAAACCAACAAAATTTATCGTTAAAGCAGGTAGTCTAGTGCGATTTGATATTGAAGCAAAAGAAGACGGAAGAGGATGTATGGGAAGTATTATGATACCGGGGCTTGATAATAACCCCCAAGGATTTGAAAAAGGAAAAATCACAACACTGGCATTTACCCCAACAAAACCCGGATCATATACAATTACTTGTGCAATGGGTGTTCCAAGGGGAACAATCATCGTAGAATAAAAACACAGATAACCGTGATAACGGTTATAAACATTATAAATATTATTAAAATCTATGATACAAACAACCAAATTTCAATTATCAGGATTAACTTGTGGAGCATGTGAGAAAGTGATTACAAAAAAATTACAAACAATTGAAGGAGTGCAACAAGTGCATGTTTCAGCGCAAAATGGAATCACATCAATAATCGCTTCCAGATCTATTTCAAAAGATGAAGTGACACAGGTGCTTCAGGGGACTCATTATCAAATTATTAAAAACTTTTAAACAAAAAATCATGAAGAAACAAATTTCTCTTGCCATTAAAGGAATGCATTGTTTATCATGTGAAACTTTAATTAAAGATGAATTATCAAATTTACCTGGTATTAGTGACATAAATGTTGATTATAAAACTGGTAAAGGGTCTCTTGTTCTCAATTCAGAAAAAAATTCAGAAAACGACGTAATACAGGCAATTAAAAAAGCAGATTATATAGCAACAATTGATGGGGATAATGACTTTAATATTAAAAAAGACAATACTGAAATAATAAAGAAAACAATCAAGGGGAATGAGCCATTAAAAATAACATTTGAAATAAAAGTTGAAGTTCCAGAGAACCAAAAGGTAGAAACAATATCCTTACAAAAAGATGATAGTCCACAAAAGCGCGTTTCACTTTCCCTTTCAGGAATGCATTGTAGCTCTTGTGCTTTGATTATTGAAAAATCATTAAGTAAAACATCCGGAGTAAAAGAAGTACATGTTAACTTTGCTGCGGAAAAAGCATTAGTAACATACGATGAATCTATTATTAAAACAGAATCGCTGGTTGAGGTAGTAAAAAAAACCGGTTATTCTGCAACAGTACTAAATGATAAAGATACTCAGTTTGAGGCAACAAAAAGAAAACAAGAGATCAAAACTTTATTCAATAAATTTACAATAAGTCTTTGTTTTAGCATTCCAATGCTCTATTTTATGCTATTTGACTTCTTTTTATGGATTCCGGGAAGAGCATTTCTTCTTCCACTTGTTGGAATTATTTCCCTCATTCTTACAACTCCGGTCCAATTTATAATCGGTCGCGGATTTTATAAGGGTGCGTGGTCTGCGTTCCGGATGAAGACATTTAATATGGATAGTCTTATTGCGATCGGTACTTCTGTGGCTTATTTTTACAGCGTAATAAATTATCTTTTCTATTATCTTAATACAAAATCACTGATTGGAATTGAAGGTAATAAAATTCCTGAACTGTATTTTGAAACAGCAGCTTTTTTAATTACTTTTGTTATTTTAGGAAAGTGGCTTGAAGTGCAGGCAAAAGGCAGAACCTCTGATGCAATAAAAAAATTAATGGGACTTCAGGCAAAGACCGCGCGGGTTATACGCAACAATCAAACTCTTGATATTCCAATTGATCAAGTGGTTCATGACGATGTGACATTAGTTCGTCCCGGTGAAAAAGTGCCGGTTGACGGAATGATTGTTAAAGGATCATCTGCAGTTGATGAGTCAATGATCACAGGAGAAAGTTTGCCGGTTGAAAAACAAGTGAACGATACTGTTGTTGGAGGAACCATGAACAAAACCGGAAGTTTTGAGTTTAAGGCAATCCGGGTTGGGTCGGAAACGACACTGTCACAAATCATCCGACTGGTTGAAGAAGCTCAAGGATCTAAAGCGCCAATCCAGGATTTTGCAGATAAAATTTCCGCTTATTTTGTCCCAACAGTGATTGGGATTGCGATTTTGACATTTATTATTTGGTTTTTTGCGCTAGGCGCAACATTAAGCTTTTCTCTTATGGCGTTTACTGCAGTAATTGTGATTGCGTGTCCTTGTGCATTGGGACTTGCAACACCAACTGCAATTATGGTTGGGACTGGGAAAGGTGCGGAACATGGACTTCTCATTAAAGGAGGAGAACCGCTTGAAGCCGCTTGTCATATTAATACAATTGTTTTTGATAAAACAGGAACCTTAACAAATGGTAAACCTGTCGTTACTGATACAATCAGTCTTAAGGAACTTGATGAGGATGAAGTATTAATAATTGCCGCTTCATTGGAAAAACAGTCGGAACATCCACTTGCCGAAGCTATTTACCAATATACTAATGAAAAAGGGCTTGTGCTGAGCGTAGTCGAAGCATTTAGCGCAGTTCCTGGACATGGAGTGCAGGGGAATCTTGACAGTAAAACTTACTATTTTGGGAACAGAAAACTGATTAAAGATGTTGTTGGGCTACCAATTGAAAGAATAGATCGAAAAATGGGGAGACTTGAAGAACAGGGCAAAACAGTGATGATTCTTGCAAATAAAACAGATATACTTGGACTTATTGGTGTTGCTGACACAGTAAAAGAAACTTCAAAAGAAGCTGTTGAAAAATTAAAAAAACTTGGAATTGAAGTCTGTATGATTACAGGAGATAACGAACGCACAGCAAAAGCAATTGCTCAACAAGTGGGTATAATTAATGTTCTTGCAGAAGTATTGCCCGAAGACAAGGCAAAAAATGTAAAAAAATTACAAGATGAAGGTCGAAAGGTTGCCATGGTTGGAGATGGTATTAATGATGCGCCAGCGCTTGCTCAGGCAGATCTTGGAATTGCAATGGGGTCGGGGACTGATGTGACAATGGAAGCAGGGGGGATTGTTATCATCAAAAACGATTTACGCGATGTGGCAAACGCTATTGACCTTTCTAAAACCACCGTGAATAAAATAAAACAGAATATGTTTTTTGCTTTGTTTTATAATGTTATGGGAATTCCTGTTGCAGCGCGATTATTTGCAGGATTGGGAATTATCCTTAAGCCGGAACTTGCTGGACTGGCAATGGCTTTAAGTTCAATATCTGTGGTGAGTAATTCGCTTTTACTTCGAGGTTATAAACCAGGAAAGAAAAATATTCTTTCAACAATAGCGCCAATCATAATGGTTTTGCTGTTTTCATTTATGTTTTTTGAGTTTGCAAAGTTTAGTTCAGGAATGAAAAAGTAAAATATTTAGTCTTTTGTTCAAGTTTGTTCAGTAATCATACCCGTTTTGTTATAGGATATTTGACCTTTAAGGTTATCCAGGTGATTAAGCTTCCAATTAAGCCCCCAAATACAACATCAAAAAAGTAATGGCAACCAAGATAAATCCGGGAAAAGCTAATAAAAACAGCAATCAGATAATAAAACCAACGGCGTTTTTTATCAAAATAAGATAATACAAAAGCAGCAGTAAAAGCAGTGGCGGCATGTCCTGAGGGAAAGGAAAAATCAGCGGGACAAGTATTAATTGGAATAATTGGATGATCAAAAGTACTCGAAGCAATAAAATCGCGGGGAGGTTGAAAAGGACGGGGACGATGAATCAATGGTTTTAAAACGTAATTTACTGTGATCAGCTGGATACAAAAAATAAGAATAAAATAAAAAATAAATTTTTTATCCCGTTTTTGGATTCCTGGATGATGAATCTCTTCGATAATGGTGGTAATTATTATTATCGCGACCCAAATAGCTAAGGAAAATCCGTTTAATGATAAAAATGAGAAGACAGGTTCAAAAAAGGAGTTATGAGGAATTAAATCGCGAAGAAATATGGTAATTATTGTGTCAATTAGTTGAATCATACTTTATAAGTATATAAATTATGAATACCTTTTGTTTGGGTTTTTGGTTTTAAACTTTTTATTGGATAAAAATAGGAAACAATGTTTTTATTGCCGGGGACATTTTTAATAATGGTTAGGGTTTTTTCGAGAAGCCAAGGGGAAATATAAAGGTAGTAAGTAGTTAGGGGATAGAAGTTAGGAGTTAGGAGGGATAAATCAATTTTGAAAAAATCACCTCTGACAATTTGTATATTTTTTTTGTTTGGGTGGAAGAGACGGCGAATATTCATAATAAAAACTAGTACTGGATTAATGTCGATTGCAACAAATTTTGTATTTAGATTTTCCTTTAAAGCTTGTTCTGCCGATTTAAATATTACGACTCCATCACCAGCACCCAGATCAACAATGATTTGATTGTTTTGTAAATTAAGTGCTTTGATAATTAAAAATAGATCATGATGATTGGATGGGAAATAGGGGATAGGGGAAAGTTTAGGTGAGGCAAAGATAAAAATAATTACCAACAAGATAA
>PFTH01000043.1:0-342 GCA_002789465.1 Candidatus Roizmanbacteria bacterium CG_4_9_14_0_8_um_filter_34_12
ATTTTAGCAACGAGAAACACAAAACATTTTAAAAGAATTAAAGAGTTGAAGTTATTTTTATGATAAGAATATGCTAAACTAACTTATATGGAAAATATCAAAAAAACTTGTGGTAAATGTCAAAAAGAATTCTGGGTGATTAAACAAGAACAGGAGTTTTTATCTAAAATGAATTTGCCATTACCAACTAATTGCCCAGGCTGCCGTCAAGCAAGACGATTAAATGACCGGGGAGAAAGAGCTCTTTATCGAACCACCTGTCAAGAATGTAAAAAAAACATGGTGGTAACGTATGACCCTCAAAAAGAAACCCGCAAGATCCTTTGTAAAACCTGTTACTTG
>PFTH01000043.1:368-9920 GCA_002789465.1 Candidatus Roizmanbacteria bacterium CG_4_9_14_0_8_um_filter_34_12
TTACTTGGCTTGGTTTGAGAAAAACCCGGTAATTCTTACATAACTGTATATGCAATTTACAAAATTTATCGAAGATTATAAGAAATTAAAAAACCTGACACCTCATTCTCCTCCTTATGTTCGTGAATGTATCAATTCGGAGTTGGGTGATTTTTTAGCTCATTGTCAAAACGCTTATTATTGTTTTGATACGTCATATTCAAATGATATTATTTATCTATTTGATTCTTATGCGGCTGTAGATTGTTGTGATGGAGATTATGTAGTTGAGTCGGAACTTTGTTATGAAGGTATAGACATTTTTAAATGTAATAATAGTAGTTATTTAAATTATTGTGCGCGAACTTATGACTCACATTTTTGTTATGATTGCAACGACTCTCACAATCTATTTGGATGTGTTTATTTAAATCATAAAGAATATTGTATTTATAATAAACAATATTCAAAAGAAGAATACGAAGCAAAAATACATAAACTTTTCAAAAACCTACCCGCAATTAATTTGATGGAAATACAAAAATTAAAACTGCGTTTTCCAGCAACAAGCACGATCGTTTCTAACGCGGAAAATAGTGATTACGGAAATCATGTGCATTATAGTAAAAATATGTATTTATGTTTTGATGTTGCAAGATCGGAAGATTGTGCCTATATTTATGATAGCCATCGTAATAAAAATTGTTTTGACTTAACACAAACTTTTTCATCAGAAAATTGTTATGAATGTGTCGATTGTAATAAACTTAACAATTGTTCGTTTATGACAGGTTGTGGATATATGTTTGAGAGTTTGTTTTGCGATTATTGCGCAAACAGTGATCATTTATTTGGATGTTTTGGTTTAGCAAAAAAATCGTATTTTATTTTGAACAAGCAGTATTCCAAAGAAGACTACGAAAAAGAAGTAAAAGAATTAATTGAGTCGTATAAGAATATCCATCTTATTAAATAATCGGTTCGGGGAACATTTCTTCCTTAATCAAGGCAACGGGTTTGTTGCTATAAACTTCACCCTTTTCCCACATCAACATTTCTGCTTCAACTTCTTTGCGGGTTTTAGCGTATAGTTTTCGCGAAGAATTAATCACCAGATCTATTTGATTTTGCGACGCTTTTTCCAGATTTAAAGTCTGTGCAGAAAACGGCTTTACTGTTTGACCATCAATTGACATCTTGATTAAAAAATTACGACTGTCAAGATTTAAAAAATCATTAACATTAAAAACCGGTTCAAACTCCTTAACAAGAATTTGAGCATCATCACCTCCGACACGGAAACTGATTAAATTTCCCACATTTCCAAAAACCGTGGCCCTAACTTCAGAAGGTAGTTGCTGCATAAACTGATGTGCGACCGTAAGATTAAGACGATATTTTCGTGCTTCAGATAGTATATTTCCGAAAGTCAAAGTTGCAAAATTCTGAAATTCATCCACATACATAAAAGTATCTTTTCTTTCCTCTTCCAGCATCTTTGTTCGAGAAAGAGCTGCTTGCCAGATTTTTGTCACAAACATTGAACCTAAAAGAGCAGCGTTTTCTTCACCAAGCTTTCCCATGGAAAGATTAATGATTAATATTTTTTCTTTATTCATGACATCTTCCAAAGAAAAGCCTGATTTTGCCTGTCCCACAATATGACGGATTAAAGGATTGGCAACAAATTGACCGATTTTATTGATGATTGGAACAATGGCTTCATTGGCAAATTGATCGTTCCATGAAGCAAATTCCGTTGCCCAGAATTTTTTTACTAAAGGATCAGTGATAAAAGAAATTACTTCCTGACGAAAAATATTATCAGTCAGCATACGTGGAATTCCAAGAATACTAGCATTTGGATATTCCAACAAAGCTAAAGTTGTATAACGAAGAACATGTTCAAAACGCTGGTTCCAGTTTAAACCAAACATTTTCTTAAAAATCGAGATAAAACCCGCCACAATGTTTTGTTTAAATTCATATGCCCCAACTCCTTCCATTGGATTAAAACCAATTGGGTAGTCAATGTCAGCAGGATCAAAATAAATCGTGTCTTTAATTCGATTTTCCGGAATATAATTAATAACTTCCCGGGCAAGATCGCCATGAGGATCAAGCAGTATTATTCCTCGTTCTTGTTCAATGTCCGCCTTCATCAATAGTTCAAGCATTTTTGACTTACCCATGCCGGTTTTTCCAATCACATAAAGATGTCGACGACGATCTGCAGTTTTTATCCCAAAAGCATTTTTCTGATTTTGATAGTTAGTATTTCCGAATAAAGATAAGTTCCCACTGGTTGGTAGATTTTGTGGCGGGGGAGCGCGCTTGCTTCGAATTTGCACGATTTGTGAAATTTCCTCTTTTTGATATGGAAGATGAAAAATTGTAGCAATTTCATCAGTTCCCAAACGAATGATTTTGTGTCCCAACTCTCGTTTAACAATGGCTTTGGTAAAATTATTATCTGAGTGAAGACGACTTTCTTTTAATGATTGAAGACCTGGTTGTTCCAAAATTTTTTTATATAGCGCTGTCATTATAGATAGATTAAGATTTACGCGACTTATATCCTTGCCAAAGGCAATAAAACGAATTGAAGTCTTGAAGTATGCTCGATTATCTTTTTCTTGTTCTAATAATAAATATTCGGGAACCTTATCAGATGGATAGGAACTAATTGATTGGTTGCGAGAACGCTCTCTGCGACTTTTGATCATTTTATTCCATAAATTATCTTTTTCTTGTGGCTGTAGTATAAGTTGGATAATCCCAATATCATCAGTAGTGAATGAGTTCGCAATACCGGAAAAAGAAACAAGCGGATTTTTTTCAAGAGTTTTATAGGTTTTAAAAGGAATAAATTCGTTCTTATCCAAATACATTTCATATCCCATTACGTGACGGGCGTTATATCTAGTTAGTAATTTTGTAAGATAATCGCCAACTTCTTCAATTTCTGCTTCAGGATATTGCGCATACCATTGGCCTTTAATCGTGTCTTTAATAATCGCGGGACAGGAGAGAAAAAACCAAATATATTTGTTGTAAATGGCAATTTCCGCGGAAATAAGATATTTTTTTCCTTTTAATATCTCAACCACTTGAGAAAAGAAATTGTCAGTGGCGCTCTCATTCTTTTCGTTATTAAAAGGAATACGCATTAATAAAACACACCGACGATTATTATCCATAGATAAAATATTATAAATGATTTTACTTTGATGTGCGACTAATAAGGTATGCGTATTGATGCAGATTTTGTGGCAAAAAAACTAGGTAAAAATATTGGTAACATTATTATTGCGCAACGAGATGATGAAGGCAATATCTATTGTGAAAATTTAATTGGAGCTGTGGTAATTCCTCTGGGAATAGCTGGTCCATTAAGAATAAATGGTGATCATATCAACGGTGATTATTATGTTCCACTGGCAACAACGGAAGGCGCTTTGGTGGCGTCGGTTAATCGCGGATGCAAAGTAATTAGTTTATCTGGTGGTGTGAATGTAAGTTTAAACCGAATAGGTACTACGCGTGGACCGGTTTTCTATGTTAACTCTCTTAAAGAAGCGGATAAGTTTGAAACTTGGCTACAAACTAATGAGAAAAAAATTGCAAAAGTTATTGAACAAACATCTTCACACTTAAAATTTATAAAACTTGAAACAAAAAATGTTGGAAACTACATTTACGTTAGATTATATTTTAATACTGATCAGGCAATGGGGATGAATATGGCAACTATTGCTACGCAGAAATTTGCAGATTATGTAGCTTTAGAAACTAAAACAAAATGTTTAACAATTGCCGGAAATTATGATATTGATAAAAAACCAAGCTGGTTGAATTTTATCAGTGGTCGGGGTTTTCAAGGATGGGGAGAGATAATAATTAAAGAAAAAATAATAAATGAAATATTAAAAACAACCTCGCGAAAAATCTTTGACGTATGGCTTGCAAAATGTATGATTGGATCGGCGATGAGTGGTTCAATGGGTTTTAATGCCCACTTTGCAAATATTATCGCAGCTTTTTATGTAGCCACAGGCCAAGATTTAGCACATGTAGTTGAGGGAAGTATGGGTATTACTTCGACAAAAGTTTTGGGAAATAACGATCTTTATTTTTCAGTTTATTTACCAGCATTAATGTTGGGAATGGTTGGTGGGGGAACGAAATTAAGAACACAAACAGAAGCTCGGGAAATTATTGGTGTTAATAAAATTGAACAACTGGTTGAGGTGTTGGTGGGAGCAATTTTGGCTGGAGAATTATCACTTTTAGCATCTTTGGCAGAAGGATCGTTGGCAAAAGTGCATGAAAAGTTAGGGCGTTGAGAAAATTTATAATTTCTAATTATTCTAATTAACCTAAATAATTATCAATGACCAAATATCAAGAAAAAAAATTCTGTTTAGGATACTTGGATTATTGGTTATTGGAGTTTGATTAGGTCAATTAGAAATTACGTTAATTAGGTCAATTTAATATGGTTGGAATTATTTCATACGGATTTTATGTTCCAAAATACCGAATATTAATTGACAATATTGCGAATGTTTGGGGAAAAAATCCTAAGGATATTAAATCATCGTTAATGATTGAGGAGAAAGCGGTTGCGGGAATAGATGAAGATTCTTTAACAATGGCATATGAAGCAGCAGCAATGGCATTAGATGATAGAATTGACAAAACAAAGATCGGTTCAATTTTTTTTGGGAGCGAAACACCACCTTATGCAGTTAATCCATCTTCAACAATTTTAGGAGAATTCTTAGGCGTAAAAAAAGATTACTTAGCTTATGATACTCAGTTTGCCTGCAAAGCAGCAACAGGCGCAATAATTTCCACAATTGGACTTGTTAAATCAAACATGATTAATTATGGATTAGTATGTAGCGCTGATAAATCAACCGGAAGACCACATGATGCGTTGGAGTATACAGCCGGATCAGGTGCAACTGCTTTTTTAATTGGAAAATCAAATGTAATTCTTGAAATTATTGATCAAGTTTCTTTTTCATCAGACACTCCTGATTTTTGGCGAAGAGAAGGAATCCGCTATCCTTCTCATAGTGGCCGTTTTACTGGAAAACCTTCATATTTTTATCATGTCCAAAATGCGGCAAAAAATCTTTTATTAAAAACTAAATTAAAACCGGAAAATTTTGCACATGCGGTGTTTCATATGCCAAATGGAAAATTTCCACGCGCAGTGGCAACCAGTCTTGGTTTTTCACAAAAACAAATTGAAAAATCATTGGTCGTTGGAAAGCTTGGGAACTCATATACCTCATCAGCTTTAATGGGGTTGGTTGCAGTTTTGGAATATGCAAAACCAAACGATTTAATATTTTTTGTTTCTTATGGATCCGGCGCAGGGTCAGACGGGTTTGTTTTTAAAGTCACAAAAAACCTGATAAACCATCGACAAAAATTTCAATCAATTATAAATAATAAAACCCAAATTGACTATCCAACTTATTTAAAATTTATGGGGATTATATAAAAATATCAAAAATCAAAGTTAAAAAATCAAAAATATAATTTATTAGTCAAAAAAATGTCGTCAATAATTGGTTATTACTCAACGCAATTTGGTGAACTTTGGAAAAAATCACTTTTCGATTTGGTTAAAGAATCAGTAGAGGGAGTATTAAAAGAAAACTATATTGAAATGAAACAGATAGATGCGATATTTTTTGGGAATATGTTGTCTGGAGTTTTGGAAAACAATCTACATAGCAGTGCAAAATTATCAGAAATATTTCATACAAACGTTTCAATATTTCGTGTTGAAGCAGCGTGTGCGTCTGGGGGAATGGCATTTCATTTAGCAAAACAATATTTAGATGCATATTCTAATAAAACCGTTTTGGTAATCGGAGCAGAAAAAATGACTGACTATTCTCCAGAGGAAACAACCGATGCTTTGGCTGCAGCAGCATCAGAAGAAGAACAAAACGCCGGGCTAACTTTTCCTGGCCTGTATGCTTTAATGGCTCAGGCGTATTGTGAGAGATATCATTATACCGAAGAACATCTAGCTCATATTGCATTTAAAAATCATTACCATGGAAGTTTAAACGAAAAAGCGCATTTTAAAAATAAAATTACTATTGAACAAATATTAAAAAGCGCATACGTAGCACATCCCTTAAAAGTACTTGATTGTTCGCCAATTTCCGATGGAGCCGCTGCTTTGTTGGTGACTAATGACTCAAAAAAAACAAAACACAAAGTAGAAATATTATCTTCTGAAGTGGCAACTGATGTAATATCTTTAAAAAACCGAAAGGATTTACTTGGTTTAAAGTCCGTGCGGATTGCAACGCAAAAAGCCTATCTGCAGGCTAGAATTAAACCGGATCAAGTTGATGTCGCTGAACTTCACGATTGTTTTACAATTGCAGAAATATTAGCGATGGAAGATTTAGGATTTTGGAAAAAAGGTAGCGGTGGGAAAATGGCCAAAGAATTGGTCACAATGCATGGCAAGTCAAAAAAATTGGTTGTAAACACATCCGGAGGCTTAAAAGCAGCCGGCCATCCAGTTGGAGCAACTGGAGTAAAACAAATAGGTGAGATTTTTTTGCAGTTAACGAACCAAGCGAGTACGCGGCAAGTAAAAAGCGCGGAAATCGGATTAACACATAATGTTGGGGGGTCAGGGGGAACAGCGGTTATTACGATATTAAGAGGGTGAGATAAAAAAATATAAATTAATAAATAAAAAAGATATGATATCACCAGTTAAGATTTGGCGGAGACAAAAAAAGATTAAAAAAGTTATGAATAAGATTGGTAAAATTACCAGTTGGACAATTGTCTATGTCCCGCCAAGTGATTTTAAAAAATATGCTCCATATCCCGTTGTTTTGGTTGAGTTAGAGAATAATCAAAAGATGATGGGGCAGTTGGTTGATTATGAAAAAAATGAACTAAAAGTTGGTCAATTAGTTAGAACAGTTCTGCGAAAAACACAGGAAACAGCGGTAGAAGATGTGATAGCTTACGGATTAAAATTTAAACCTATCAATCAGATCGATTCTGGACGCGCTCACTAACGTTCGCTTGCCAGAATGACAATATTCTAGATATGAAAAAAATAACATATTCAGCTCCGGCAAAAGTAATAATATCTGGAGAACATGCAGTAGTTTTTGGTAAACCAGCATTGGTTTCTGCAATTGATTTACGTTCAAAATTTTCTATTTGGGAAACAAAAATCCAAAAAAAAGACAGTAATGTTCAATTGATCATAGATGTGGTCCAAAAATACTTAACAAAAGAAAAAATCAAATTCAAAAATAAACGTTTTGACTTTAAAATTTCTTCGGAAGTTCCAGTTGGACGAGGTTTGGGATCATCAGCAGCTTTTTGTGTTGCTGGAGTAGCTGCAATATCATATTTTTATACAAAAAAACAACTCTCATTAGACATAATAAATCAACTTGCATACCAATGCGAAAAACATTTTCATAAAAATCCATCCGGCGTTGATCCAAGTACCGTTTGTTATGGAGGACTAATTTATTATCGGAAAGAATTTGAGTTTTTAAAAAATATCTCACGGTTAAATATAACAATACCAAAAGCGATTGAAGATAATTTATATTTAATCGATACGGGAAAACCACAAGAAAATACCGGAGAAATAGTAGTAAGAGTTGGAGCATTGTATAATAAAGAGCCGGAAAGAGTTGAAGATTTACTAAATCAAATTGAAAAAGTCACGAGAAAAATGACAGTAAGCATAATAAAAAAAGATACGCTAGTATTTCAAGAATGTATTAATGAAAATCAAATGCTGTTAGCAAAACTTGGAGTAGTATCAAAAAATACGATAAAATTACTTGAAAAAATGCGTCAATTTGGCGTTGGTAAGATTACTGGAGCTGGAGGTTTTAAGGCAGGGTCAGGGTTTATATTATCTTTTGCACAAGATAAAAGTAAATTAGAAAAATATTGCCAGTGCAACAAATTACAGTATTATAAATTCAAACAGTCGGAAGAAGGATTGAAAAGGGAAGAATAATACATCTCTTATTGAAGACTGTCTTAACGAGACAGTCTTGACGAGACTGTCTTTAAATTATGAAAATTAAAGTTTCAGCGCCGGGAAAGTTGATGTTGATGGGTGAACATGCAGTGGTTTATAATCATCCCTGTTTAGTTACTGCGGTTGATAAACGACTTTATGTTGAGGCGGAAATTATTGATAAAAATGAGGATGAAATTATCGCGCCGCAGGTGAAAGAAAGTCGGTTTGTGTTGGAAGCAATAGCATATTTTAAAAAACAGTTTAAAATCAATCAGTTTGTAAAAATCAGCACAAATGGAGATTTTTCGCATCGGGTGGGACTGGGTTCCTCTTCAGCTGTGACGGTTGCAACTTTTAAAGCTTTGAGTTTAGTATTTAACATTAGTTTGACAGATCGCCAAATATTTGATTTAAGTTATCATGTAAATATTGCAATTCAAGGAGTGGGCTCGGGATTTGATATTGCTATTGCCACATTTGGGAAGACTACTTATTTTGTTACCGGAGGAAAAATAATTGAACCTTTAAACATTAAACCTTTACCACTGGTTGTGGGCTATTCAGGTATTAAAGCTGATACTCCATTTTATATCCGCAAAGTACGTGAAGCATTTCGTAGTCGGCAAACACAAATGGATAGTATATTTGAAGAGATTGAAAGTTTAGTTGAGCAAGGAAAAGCATTATTGCTAAATAGCGATTATGAAAAAATAGGAGCATTAATGACAAAAAATCACCAATTACTTCAACAATTGGGAGTAAGTATTCCAAAATTGGATTTAATGGTGGAAAAATCAATTAAGGCCGGAGCATGGGGCGCGAAATTATCTGGTGCTGGAGGTGGAGATTGTATTATTGCGTTAGTTTCAGATGACAAAAGAATCGTAGTTGAAAACGCGATAAAATCTGTGGGTGGAGAGATAATTACGGTTGATAATAATGCAGAGGGAGTGAAAGTGGAGGAAGAGGTATGAAAGCGACAGCAATTGCACCGGCAAATATTGCATTTATTAAATATTGGGGAAAGAAAGATGAGGAGTTGAGATTGCCAACTAACGGAAGTATTTCGATGAATTTGAGTAATTTATTGACAACAACAACGGTTGAATTTTCTTCAAGATATAAAAAGGATGAAATTTTGATTAATAATAAAATTGATGAAAAAGAAAATAAAAGAGTAGAAAATTTTCTCGATAAGGTTAGGCAGATGGCAAAAAGTAATCTTCGAGCAAAAGTAGTATCAGAAAATAATTTTCCTAAGTCAGGAGGTTTGGCTTCATCCGCCTCAGGATTTGCTGCTTTAACTGTTGCTGCAACCGCTTCAATAGGATTAAATCTTTCAAAAGAAGAATTATCAATTTTAGCAAGGATTGGTTCCGGTTCAGCTTGTAGGTCAATTCCTCATGGATTTGTGGAGTGGTTTGAGGGAAATGACAGTCAAAGTTCCTTTGCGCAATCAATTCACCCAGCTGATTATTGGAACATTCTTGATATTATCGTCATTTTTCAAAAGGGAGATA
>PFTH01000082.1 GCA_002789465.1 Candidatus Roizmanbacteria bacterium CG_4_9_14_0_8_um_filter_34_12
AGGGAATCCAGACACAATATACATTATAAATAAGGTAATTATAGACTAGATCCCCGTCTTTACGGGGATGACATTTTGTTTTGCGGTTACTATATCAGTTTGAGTTTCCCTCGTCTTTGTAACTCCTGAAAATATCTCCAACAGCTAGCGTAACCACAGCCGCAATAGGTAACCTTTCTCCAAACAACTCCATTTACTAAAACTTGCAATATTCCGTTTAACAAAGCCTTCTTTCCAATCCTTTTTCTTCCTCTTCTTTGTTGTTTTGGAGTTGGTAAAAGTTTTATTAATTTTTCAAATACCTTTTTGGATACTAATTTGGTAATATCATACATGGGCAGTCACCTCCTTTGGGTCACTGCCCTAATTTTAATTGTTAAAGCGCTATATTTTCAAACTGTCCTGAGTTTTGAAACAGGTTCAATGACAGTTTCCCTTTTCATTTAATAAATTTCTTTGTGGCAAAGAAGCTGGCAGTGAGGTAGGTGAAACATCCAAACAGAAGTATCCCAAAATATATACACGCTAACCAAGTTGTATTAATAGGCCAAACTGTTAGCTGCGCCCAATCAAAATTGATTGTTAATCGGTCAATTCCTCGCAAATAACCATTGATAAAAGGTGAAAAATAAAAAAATAAACCAATAAAAAATAAAAAAGCACTGGTTGCAGAGAAAAAAGCAAAGATAAGACTTTCTTGGAAAAATGGCCAGCGAATAAAATTATTTGACGCTCCCAATAAACGCAATAATTCTATTTCATCCTTTCTTAAGGCGACTTTAAAATGAGTAATGGTGAAAAGAATAATCATCGTGGTAATTGTCAGAAAAATAAAAAACGTCAATGAAATCGTTTTAATTAGTGCCGTAAGTTGAACTAACCGATCAATAATGATTTTTTGAAATACCACTTCATTAACTCCAGCTTTTTTTTGAAGAAACTCAGCAATCTGTGGGAGATAGACTGGTTTTTTGGTATTAATTTCCAAAGATGCCGGTAATATATCAGCCGTGACCATTTCTAAAAGTAATGGATTATCTTTGTTTAACTCTTTATAAGTTTTAAAAGCATCGGTTTGTGAGACATATTTCACTGAAAGTGTTTTTCCAGAATCAATCAATTCTTGCCTTATCTTTCCGATTTCGCTTTCGCTTGCATTGCTTTGAAAATATACCGTGACCTGAGGCCGAGTTTCCACATAACCAAGTAAACCATATAGTGAACCAATTGAAAAAAGAAGTGCTGTTGCCATAAGCAAACTCATAAATAACATTAGAAAAGCGGCGAATGATTGATATGGTGCTCGTCGAATTGATTTTAATAATCTACTCATAAATCATATCCTCCTTTGCGCGTATCCTTTAGAATTCTTCCATCCTTAATAACAATCACTCGTTTTTTAAAACTATTAACAACATCAGTATTATGAGTTGCGATCAGTATTGTTTTTTTCCCTTCAAGTTTTTTAAAGATTTTCATAATTTCCCATGTTGTTTTTGGATCAAGGTTTCCTGTTGGTTCATCAGCAATAATTAACTTTCTTTCGCCAGAAATGGCGCGGGCAATTGCCACGCGTTGCAGTTCTCCCATAGAAAGTTGGAGTGGGAAGAAATTATCTTTATTTTGCAAACCCACTGCCTGTAAAGCTTGGTGGACTGCTGTTTTTATAGATTCTGTATTAAGATGAGAAATTGTTAGCGCTAATGCTACGTTTTCAAAAACGGTTTTTTCATTTAGGATTTTGAAATCCTGGAAAACCATTCCAATTTTTTGCCGAAGTTTATTAGTTTGGTGAAAGTTTTTTTGGCTGATATCGACGTCATCAATAAATATCGACCCAGAACTAGGGAGAAGTTCACGCGTGATTAATTTTAATAAGGTTGTTTTTCCGGCACCAGACGGACCAACTACAAAAACAAATTCATCGTTTTCAATCTCCAAACAAATGTCTTTTAGAGCCGTGTTTCCGAAAGGAAATTTTTTATTAACATTATCAAAATGGATCATGAGTTTACAAAGTTTCAATATAGCCAACATCCATCAACCACCCGGCTTGTTGTCCTTTAAAAGTGGCTCCCCAAACACGCACTTTTTTACCAATATATCCAGATAGGTCAATAGTTGAAGATGTTAAATAGACGTTTTGAGATAAACCTCCAGGACGTTCAAGATGAAAGTTGCCCTCACCATCAATCCCACCTTCTTTAAGTAAACCTTCTGTTTTATCTTTGAAAATTTCTTTATTGAGTGTTCCGGCTGTTTTAGG
>PFTH01000213.1 GCA_002789465.1 Candidatus Roizmanbacteria bacterium CG_4_9_14_0_8_um_filter_34_12
ATATTATTTTAAAATTAGTATGATGTTTTGCTATGAAGAAGATAATCGTCATAATCGCAATAGTAATAATAGGGATATTAGTTATTAGTTATCAGTTATTCGTCAACAAAAGAAAGTTAACCAGTCTGAAATTAGTCAATAATCAGTCTCAAATTAGTTTGGAACCAAAAATAATTAAACAACCAATGTTACGTGTTACAAGTTTCGCGTTACACGAATCTAAGTCTGTCTTCATACCCTACTGGAGTATAGCAACCGAAGCAGCACAATTAAAACAATATAACAAACTTTATTATTTTGGAGTAACCACTGCTAATTTAGGAATTAACCGACGTGACACTGGATATTTGAACTTAAAGAATTTTACAAAAGTGGTTGAATCAACCCAGGAAAGTGTTTTAGTTCTACGAATGCTAGATGAAAACGATATTCACACGGTGTTAGATAGCGAAAATCTGCAAAACAAAATTATTGAGGATTTGATTGATTTGGCGCAAGAAAATCAGTTTCAAGGGATTGCTCTTGATTTGGAAATAAGTACGTTATTTCCTAAGTCAATTGAAGAAAAGATTGGTCAATTTGGAATGCAATTATTTAGTTTGGCGAAAAAAGCCAAATTAAAGACAAGCTTAATTGTATATGGGGATACTTTTTACCGGAAACGACCATATAATTTAGTAATATTAACGCCTCAAGTGGATGAAGTGGCAGTGATGGCCTATGACTATCATAAAAGCCGAGGCGAACCGGGACCGAACTTTCCTTTTCTGGGAAAAGTAAAATATGGCTATGATTTTCAAACCATGGTGGGAAATTTTGTTAAAGTTGTGCCAAAAGATAAGTTAACGATTATTTTTGGCATGTTTGGCTATGAATGGAGCGTGGATGAACAAAAGAAGCCGATTATGCCGGCCAAATCCCTATCACTTAACGAAATTAAAACGAAGTTTTT
The DNA here is from genome assembly GCA_002789465.1 of Candidatus Roizmanbacteria bacterium CG_4_9_14_0_8_um_filter_34_12. Lineage (GTDB taxonomy): Bacteria > Patescibacteriota > Microgenomatia > UBA1406 > GWC2-37-13 > UM-FILTER-34-12. Next base: position 953 of record PFTH01000213.1, read on the forward strand.
AGAAAAATGTGAGTGGAAGGACTGTGTGATTAAACGAGATGAATTAAGCGGTGAGACCGAAATTAACTATATCACATCTCAACTTAAAGATAATTTTGCATATCTTTACTATCATATTGTTTGGTTTGAAGATGAACAGTCGGTCAAAATCAAAAATGATTGGCTAAAGCAACAAGGCATAGCTAATGTAGCTTTTTGGGCATACGGATATTATTAGTCTAAAAATAGTCGGGAGTTAGTCTAGAATTAGTCTGAAATTAGTTTCGAGTTAGTCTAGAATTAGTCTGAAATTAGTTTCAAGTTAGTCTGAAATTAGTTTCGAGTTAGTCTAGAATTAGTCTGAAATTAGTCTTGAAATAGTTGGTTAAGAAGTAAATGATTTAGCGAAGGCGCTAATTTGTTTTGCTAGATATAAATAGTCTTCTTTTAGTTTTTGACAATTAAGTTTATAAACACGATATATAATTTCTAGTAAAGTAGCAGTCTCATTTGCAGAACCTGCCGCAATTCTTAAGTAATTATGAGATTGTTTCTGATTTCGATAATATCCTTCAGCGATGTTTGTTGCGACAGATACACTAGACCTTTTTATCCGATCTGAAAGAGAAAAATCTTTTCTCAGTGAAATATTTTGATTTACTATCAAATATATTTGTTCAATTAAACTTAGAGATTTTTTGTGAATCACCAAATCGTCTAATTTTCCCATGAATGTTTTTCTTGTAGATTAACTAATTGTTGACTATTTATAGACTAATTCAACTATTTTTAACTAATTTAGACTGATTAAACTGATTTAACTGTTTAAGCTTCCACATAAAAAGTGCACCTTTGCGACGGGCACGGGAATCAGCCACAAAACGTAGGGCTTTTTCCAAAACTGGACGAGGTAGAGTTTTTGCCAGTTTCATGTATAAACTTTTGTGTGACTTGTCTTCAAGTTTTTCTGCCAGATATACTCCAAATGTTTGAAACTCGCGGGAAATGTATTTATCCTCAAGGGGGTTGAATTTTTCCAGAACGTCTTTAATTGAGTCCATAGGTTAAAAAGTGTAAAAATCAAAGTGCAAAGATCAAAGTATAGTTTAAAAATTAAAGTTTGGTTTTACCTTTTAATGTTAATACGCTTGAACCGATAATCTTTGCAATTTCTGTTGTTTCATTAAGAAAGTATTGGATTTTATCAGCATTATTTACAGATAATTCTTTTAATAGTGCCAACCAATATTTTGTTTCATTTGCGCTTTTTAATGCAATCTGAAAATAATTAAGAAACTCCCGTTTTGACGCAGAAGATTTTGCTTCAATAATGTTTGCTCCGATTGATGTCACACTACGAATAAGCTGATCACTAATAATTCGTAACGATTGATTATTTGAAAGATTTTCTAGGAACTTAATAATTTTTAGTGATAAATAAAAAGCTCGATATTTAACCTCTAACTTTGAATTTTGAGATAGATTTTGATCTTTGATTTTTGATCTTTGATTTAGCATACAATCAATGAGATTTGTCTAATATCTCTCTATACACCTGTTCATATTGGTTAACCATACGTTCGATCGTAAAGTTGGCCTCCACATGTTTCCGGCAGGCAAGACGCATGGCCCGGTATTTATCTTCCGGCATGGCATAAATTCGCTCTACGGCTTTACACAGTCCTTCAATACCGGTTTTCTTGATAATCCAATCACCACGAATATCATTGTCTGAAGAATTTACAATAAAACCTGTTTCTCCATCCTTGACGATTTCCGGAATTGATCCACGGGCATAAGCAACAACAGGAGTACCGCAAGACATGGATTCAATAAGTGTTAATCCAAATGGTTCTTCCCAACAGAGTGGAAAAAGAAACAGTTTACTTGTTTGATAATGACGAGCTAATTTTAGACGATGAACATCAAAATCAGTATAAATACTAATTGCCTGATTAACAATATTTCTTCTTTTTAGAATAATTTCTTGAAGCCATGTTAGATATTCATCTTTGATTATGGGAAAAATCTTGGCTTTTTTCTTAGTGATTTTGATTACTTGAAGAACGATGTCTAGACCTTTTTCAGGAACAGCCCGACCGGACCAAATAAGATAGTTGTCACCCACAGGATTAAATTGAAACGCTTTTTTTGTATCAATACCATGATAAATAGTCCTAATATAATTTAAGTAAGGAAGAGGTTTTCGCTGGGAATTGCTTATCGAAACGAAAAAAACATTTTTTATGTCTTTATATAAAGAAAAATTTTTTTTTGCAGCTGGATCGGATAGAGTACCATGCATTGTAATCACAATAGGCTTTTTCACAAATTGAGCAAAGGGTAGAACAATCTCACCATTGATATTCGCATGATAAATATCAAAATCATTTTGCATAGAAAATGCCTTGCTTACGAGAGAAAGCTCAAATAAAGCATGATTGCTTAAGCCAATATGTTTATCGTCAACAGAAGGAAGATAATTTACACTCTCGATTTTTACCGGTATCTTGGAATTTCCAGAAGCAAAAGCAGTAATTTTAAGACCTTCTTTCTTAGCCCGTTTTGCCAATTCTTTCATCAGGACATACGCAAATATTTCCGTACCTTTTTTAGTATTTTTACCAATTTTTACAAAATTGGAGTTGATAATTGCTAATTTCATAAGATCTTATTGTAAACTTCTTCGTAACGATCCACCATCCGTTCAACAGTGAAGTTTTTTTCTACATGAGCGCGACAGGCTTTTCTCATTTTTCTATATTGATTTTCAGGCATTGAGTAGATTTTTTCAATTGCTTCACACAAACCCTTAACTCCTGTTTTTTTGATAATCCAGTTGCCACGAATATCAGCATCAGAAGGATTGACTAGAAATCCTGTTTCGCCGTCTTTTACTACTTCAGGAACAGAACCCATAGAAAAAGCGACTAAAGGAGTACCCGTTGCCATCGCTTCAATCATAACAATCCCGAATGGTTCGTCCCAGCGGATAGGAAATAAAAACAGCTTTCCGTTTTCTAAGAATTGCGATTTACCTTTGATATTTTTCATCTCATCAGTACGTGAAAGAAAGCCCATTGTTAAGTGTGGCTCAATATCTTTTTGATAATAAGGCATGTCACCAACATCAATATAACTGGAAATAATAAACTTTTTCTTTATTGTTTCTGCGGCTTCAATTCCCAGATCAACACCTTTTGTATAGTTCATCCTGCCTATCCAGACCATATCATTTCCACCGTGTTCATTAAAATCAAATTCAGATATAATAATACTATTGTAAATAGTCGAAACATAGTTTAATTCAGGCAAGCTTTCGCGCTGTTTATTGGAAATTGAAACATATGGGTAGTCTTTAAATTTTTGAACTAATTCTTTTACCGAGTGCATCGTTCCATAATCTTTAAAAAGATCCTGTGTATTTTCATTAAAAGTGCCATGTAAGGTCATAACCATCGGTGTTTGTGTTAAATCTGCAAAAAAAAGAGCAATTTCTCCAATATTGTCATGGACAATGTCATATTTATTGTGTGCATCTTTATAAAAATGATAAAGATGATTCAAAATATGATACGGATTAAGCTTTAAAGGTAGATGGTTACCAAGGGCTTTTGCATAAAGATATGAGAGTTTGGCGGTTGTTTTAGAATCTCCTGTTGCATACAGGGTAACATCATGCCCTTTTTTTACCAGTCCCTCAACAACATTGGAAACCACTCTTTCTATCCCGCCGTAACCGACTGGCGGGACAGGAATCCAAGGAGGAGAAGTGACTGCGATTTTCATATTCTAATAATAACAATTTTTATGAACTTAACAACTACTTAATTATTTTTTTTAAATAAGGCTGAATTTTGACGCGTTATTCTTAGCAAGATCAATAAACCACTTTCGCTGTAATTGAAAATCTTTTTTAGTTAATTCAATAAATAATCCATAATTAATATAAGACAGGGTTAAGTGAAGAATATTAAATCTAAATAATATTTTAGACCCTTCTTTCTTATCTTCAGGGATTAATTGGAAAAATTCAGATACAACTTTTTTTCTAAAGGCCGGTTCTCTAAATAAACGGCTATACAAGTATGCAATATCATAACAATGATTATTCTGATGGTATGTTTCCCAATCTATTATTTTAATGTTTTGTGAGGTAGATAAAAAAATATTTCCGAGATTAAAATCTCCATGGACAAAATAATAATTGGAACGTTTTACTAAAGTTGCACATGAATAAATAAACCTTTCAACTACTTTTATACTTGATTCATTAATAAATCCTTTTATTTTTAACGAAGGTAAAATAATTTGGAAGATTTCAGTTATTTTATTGTCAATATCAAATTTATGCATTGTTAATTTTGGGTATGACTCTTTTAATAGTCGAGTATTAATGTCATACATAGTATTTGCAATGTTTTTTATCTGTTGAGTTTTAATGGGAAAAGCTAATTGTCCCATATTCTCTTTATTTTCTAATATGGCATATGATATGTATTTTTGAATAAACCATAACTCTTGGGGGCTTTGAGAAACTTGAAGATAAGTGGGCAAATAATCTTTATGAGGAAAATGAGGGTTATTTATCAATTGAGCGAATCGAAGCTCTTTTTGGTAGCTTTGGATACTTAATTTGTCATATCTGACTAAACAGTTAAAAATTACTTTCTGTTTATTTTCATCGATGCAAACTGCGAAGTAGCGGTGTTTGTAGCCCCGAGTAAGTAAAAAAAATTTTTCTGGATTAATTTCCGGAACTAATTTTAATTTATCTAGTAATGAATTAATTCTATTTTCTTGTTGCTTGATATCATACGTATTATTCCATTGGACATGATGCTGTTTTATCGGATTAATATTGCTCTGTAAAACGCGTGTTTTTGAATCAATCATATAAAGTTCGGTTGATAAAATTGATTGCCCATTTATATATATTCCGGTCTTTCAATTCTTCTCTCATTTTTAGATTCCTAGATTTTTTTTCCGATGATGGCATAGTAATTGCTTTGTAAATTGCTTCGGCTCCCTCATCTATGTTATAAGGATTAATATGGATTGAGTATCGTAAGTCTCTGGCGGCTCCTGTGAATTTTGATAGAACAAGTATTCCTTTTTCAGCCTGGCAGGAAAGAACATATTCTTTGGCAACCAGATTCATGCCGTCGTCAAGTGAGGTGACTAGGCCGCAGTTTGCATCTTTAAAAAAAGACAGAATTTTTTTTCTTTGCAGTTCCTGATTAATTAAATAAATTGGGTGCCATTTTGTTGTGGAATATTTCCAATTGATTTTTTCAACTAAGTCAATAAATTCCTTTGAGTACTGTCTGTAGGCGGGGATATGCTGTCGGGAAGGAGCAACTACGCCTAAGTAGGCAAATTTTTCAATGAATTGAGGATATTTTTCTAAAAACTTATCAATCATTTTTAATCGTTCGATTAATCCTTTGGTATAATCCAATCGTTCTACACCAATGGCTATATATGGAATTTCAATATCGTATTCCTTTTCCAAAAAAGATTTACTAGTAGTCAATGGCTTTTCTTTTATCTGCAATATCTCTTCATAATCAATCCCTGCCGGTAAACTATCAATTTTTGTGATAAAATCGTGAAAAGTTACTTTCGATGGTTCAAAATTTACCTTAGCTTCCAGCTCGCGTTGTACACATTGAAGAAAATTTTGAACGTGATATCCTCGGTGAAATGAAAGAAAATTATTTCCTAACAGACCCATCAATAATTCTTTACCCCATGGATTGACACGGAAAATTTCGTATGTTGGCCATGGAATGTGCCAGAACGTGCCAATTTTTATATCCTTACCGGATGCGCGAAGCATTTGAGGAACTAAAGCTAAGTGATAATCGTTTAACCAGACAAAGGCTTTTTTCTCACCAATTTCCTCAAGAATTGCATCAGTAAATTTACGATTGACAATCTTATACATTTCCCACCAAGACTGATCAAAAATAGGCTTGACGAACACAGCATGACAAAGCGGCCATAATGTTTGATTGGCAAAACCATAATAATATTTATCAATTTCTTTTTTTGAAAGAAATATTCGTTTTAAAGTATATGATTTTCCATCTGTCGTCAGTTTTATTCTATTATATTTATCAACAACTTCTTTGTCTGCGTCTCCGCTACCATGGGCCACATATATTCCGTTTGAAACTTGAGCGATTAGATTCAATAAATTATGAACGCCACCTACTGCTTCAATTATTTTTATACCATTAGCAGTATGTGTATGTGAATAAGGTTCTCTATTTGAACTGACAATAAACACACGGTTTTTTAAATTTTTCTTAATGTATTGTTCAAGTGAATTTTTAAATGCCATACTAATAATTTTCAATTTTTAATTTTCAATAACGATCTGTTTATAAACTTTTTCATATTCATTGACCATTTTTTGAGTGGAAAAATTTTCCTCAATTCGTTGTCTGCATTTTTTCCTGTCAATTAAATCTATTTCAGAGATTTTTTTTACCATTTCATCAACTGTATTAACAATAAATCCTGATCTGCCGTCTTCAATGATTTCGGAAGCTGCGCCATTTCTAAATGATATTACCGGTGTTCCTGTTGCCATGGACTCAGCCATAACGAGCCCAAAAGGCTCATTCCATTTAATGGGATTTAGAAAACCTTTTGCTTTGCCATATACTTCATTCTTCTTTTTGTCTTCCAATTCACCAACAAAAAAAATCTCTTTTCCATCAATCAACGGTTCTATCTCGTTTTTGTAGTATTTATAATCTTCAGATTCAACTTTGTCTATCGTTCCGGCAACAAGAAGTTTTACGCCTGCTTTTTTGGCCGCCAACAGGGCTTCTTTTGCTCCTTTATCCGGATTAAATTTGCCCAGCCAGAGAAAATAATCTTCGGGTGTTTTATTGAATGTATATAACTCAATATCAACTCCATTATAGATTGTTTTAATCCAGTTCAAATTTTCTCCGCCTTTACGTTGGGAATTAGAAATAGATATATACTGCAGGTCTTTATATTTCTGAAATACTTCGGTGTTGCCTTTCCAGGTATAGTTAAATTCATAAGGAAAGTGAAGCGTAAAAACAACTTTATGCTTAAATGATTGACAAAGAGGGAGTGCCATAAAGTCGCTTCCCTGATTTAAATGAACATGAATAATGTCATATTCTTTTTCATTCTCAAATGCCTTAGTTATATTTAAAAGAGGATACATGACATTCCACCATGGAATTTGATCTCGAAATAGAGGTCGGGGATAGACAGAAACAAGCTTGGCTTTTGTTTGCGTTGTTCCGCATGCATAAAGGGTAACATTATGTCCTTTTTCAACTAGACCTTCAGTCAAATAATGCACAATTCTTTCAGTTCCACCATATTTAGGAGGCGGAATATTTTCCCAAAGAGGACCAATTTGAGCGATTTTTAACTTCATAGGGTAGATTAATTATACCTATTCTTCTTGATAAACTCAACTATACTTTTTGGTCCTACAGTTTGAGGGAAGGCTTCATCGGCAATTATAATATTGCGTTTATGTTTCGTTTTTAGATCGGTAAACGTATAAAATCCAGTCTGTTTGGAAGGAGATAATTTTTTTTTAATACTTGTTAAATTAATTCCGGCAAAAATATTTTTTTCTTTGTCTAACAAATAAGGGGTAAGTTTTGATCCGCCAACTAAAAGAAATGTTATATGCATTTTCGAAACAGGATTAGTTTGTATACCTACTTCTAAATCTGGAAGGCTATCGCCTATAATGAATATTTCAATTTCAGTCTCTGATTTTTGAAGGTTATGTATGATATGATCAACCGCATCAATTTTGCCATTTTTTGGCGTTATGTAGGCCGTAAATATATGTTTGTCCGGCTCACTGTCATTGGTAAGATATAGACCATCCATTTTTTTAATATGTTTAGATAGTAACATCATGTCATTTTGTGATGTGAATGACAATTGAACTCGGTAATCCGGAGAAAAGACATCGGTTTTATGTTCAAAAAAGAGGGTTTCAGAATCAATAGGCGAATAGGAAAAAGGAACAAATAAATTTATCTTTGATAACCATATAATAATTTCTTTTCTCCAAGTATACGGATCGGGAAAACTATCAGGATAGAAATTTGTATCTTCTTTATATCCTCCTTCTTTTTGCAGAACTGATATTTTTGCTCCGGAGGAGGAAATTATAATGGGAAGGTTCAAGAGCTTATTTGGATAAAAGTTTTCCGGTTTAACATAAGACTGTTTCCCGTCTGGAGTTATACCTATTTGTGGCGGTGGCCTTTTAAAATTAAAATTTTGTTGAGATAAACCATATTGTGTTGAGCTCATACACATTTCTTCAGTCCGGGAAGTGTTTAAAATACAACAATATCCTTTTTTTTGAAGCAATTCTATGGCTTGATTTGTGAGTTTGACGTCGAGAAGATCTTTTTCATTGGTATCCCACGGATTTGCCGTTAACGTATTATCTACATCAATAAAAGCAAGTTTATTTGTGGGAGATTGTTTTATTTTTTGATAGATATTTGATTTCATAATCTGTTGTTATTATGATACAGTATAGAATATACGAATTTCGCGTTATTGTCATCGCGAGCGAATCAGGCGCTGAATGGTGCCTGGGAGCGTGGCGATCCCTGCCTGCCGGCAGGCAGGCCGTTACCGATAGGACGTTTTATATTAACGGGATTGTCCCTC
>PFTH01000224.1 GCA_002789465.1 Candidatus Roizmanbacteria bacterium CG_4_9_14_0_8_um_filter_34_12
TGGATTCCCTCCTACGAGGGAATGACAAAAACGGACATTTCGTTTTGCGTCAACTATATTTGTCGGAAAATCTACATTGGTAAAGGTTCTAAGCCAGCGATTGCTTATGGTGAGGCATTGAATGTTGGTGAGCAGGTACTTGGGATAGTTGACCCACTTTATAAACCTCGAGTGTTTAATTTTACTTCTATAAAATAGCTATAAAGCGTTTTCAAGCAACTTCTGTACATACCATTTCCACGTAAATTGACTTGGGATATTTATGGATTGCTTTTTTATTTCGGGGTTCTTACATATTACAACCATTTTTTTAATAAAATCATTTTTCGTTTTTGAAATATAAAGATTAGAAAAAAATGGAGTATATTCCTTATAAATCGGTAAGTTATTGACGATTACGCTCATACCCAGTGATAAAGCTTCCAAAACCGGGAAACAAAAACCTTCAACTAGCGAAACATTTAATAAAGCAATGCAGTGTTGATAATAATTGACCAACTCCGCGTCAGTAACTACATCTTTAAAAATAATATTTTGTTCTTGCTTCAATAAATTAATTAATTGAAGCAAGGAATTTTTATAATTTGATTGTGCTTTACCGATAATAACTAATTTAATTTTTTTATTGGGTGATTGTTTTAAAAATTGGTCGTAGATTTGAATTAACTTCTCAAGATTTTTTAAAGGTTTTACAACTCCAACATATAAAAAATATTGATATGGTAGGGGAGAGGTGGACTTTATATTAATAGAAAGCAAATGATCAATGCCCAAATAGCAAACGCTTATTTTATTTGCATTTATGTTTGGAAATTGTTTGATGAGTTGATCTTTTGTTATTTGGGAAGAAACAATAATTTTATCAGCCAGTTTTACTGATTGATTTGTTTGCTGGATTAATCTTTGCGGATAACTAAAGCGTTGGGGATACTGATAAAAACCTAAATCATAGAGAAATAAAACTTTATTGATTGGTAGAAACTTAGTTAACCAAGGAATTTGTCCGGAAAATGCCCAAAAGATTTGATCATGGTTTTTATATAAATAACAGGGGAGACGAATTGATCCAAACAACAATCCCCTATTTTTAAAACTGTAAATATGAGGAATAACCTCTTTATAATGCTGGGATTTGAGTTGTAATAAAACTTGATTAACAATACGTTTGATACCGGAATTAATTGGACTATTTGGATAATAATCACCAGCGTCAATCCCAATCTTCAGTTTCATAAATAAATTATTGATATAATAAGTAATGCAAATTTTGTCATCACTAGTCCCGCTAAGCGGGACATGGTGATCCCGTTACCAATAGCATGTCTTATATTAACGGGATTGTCCCTCGACTAAGCTCGGGATTATAACTTCCCCCGCTGAGCTGGGTTCGCAATGACATTTTAAACTATAAGTTAATCAGTAATACTTTTACAATGTCAATAACTGCTGTTATTTTAGCAAAAAATGAAGAGAAACTGATAGGTCAGTGTATTAAGTCAATTGATTTTTGTGACGAGATCATCATCATTGACGATTTTTCCACTGATAAAACAAAATCGATTGCAGAAAATGCTGGTGCGAAAGTATTTCAACATAAACTAAATGATAATTTTAGTCAGCAAAGAAATTTTGGAATCGAAAAAGCTAATAGTGATTGGGTAATTTTTATTGACACTGATGAAATTCTAAACGAAGACTTAAAAGAAGAAATTAAAAACATAGTAAGTAGAGATGGTGATTTAAGTTCTTATCGATTACGACGACGGGATTATTTCTGGAATCATGAAATGCGATTTGGAGAAATAATTGAAGCAAGAAACAATGGAATAATTCGTTTTATTAGGAAAGGAAAAAATCGTTGGTTTGGAAATGTCCATGAAAAATATATTGCTGATAATCGTATTGGTCGTTTAAATGGTTTTATCAATCATTATCCTCATCAGACCATTAAGGAATTTATCATATCCGTAAATTTTTACAGCACACTGCGGGCAAAAGAACTATATAAACAAGACAAAATAATGAATATATTTCAGTTAATTTTTTTTCCGTTTGGAAAATTTATCTATAACTATTTTTTTAGACTTGGTTTTTTGGATAGCTCAGCTGGATTTGTCTATAGTTTTATGATGAGTTTTCATTCTTTTTTAGTGCGTGCAAAATTACTGCAATATACGCTATATGATTAATTTTTTATTAGTAGCTACTTTATTACTTTTTAGTTTAGGACAATTAGGTCGGATTTCTTTTTTCAACCAACAAATAAATATTTATCTTTATGAAATAGGTGTCGTTTTAGTTTTAATCGTAATGTTTTTTAAATATAAATTTCGTCCTTTTAGATCAAATCTAAATTTAAGTAAAACACTTTATATGTTAATTGGGATACTGCTTGTAGGCTTTTTTGTTAATATTTTTTATTTTAACAGTGTCCAGAATTTGATTGCAGGATTATATTTTATTAGATTACTGATGTATCTTTTGTTGATCTTTTATCTTCTTCATTATCAACCAAATATAAGTCAATTTATTGTAATTTTTACAATTATTACAATTGTTATTGGTGTCACACAATATTTTCTTTATCCTGATTTACGTAATTTATATTACGACGGATGGGATCCACACTTATATCGAGTATTTGGTCAGTTTTTTGATACTTCAATTGCAGGCGCAATATATGGCTTATTGTTCCTATATTTTATTCAAAAAAAAGAATTTAAATATAAAAAATTGAACATATGCTTGCTAGTTTTACTTTTATTATTTATTGTTTTTACTTTTTCTCGAAGTTTATATATTGCATTTGTTATTACCACGGTTTTATATTTCTTTCATAATCACTTACGCAAATTCGCTTTAGGAATAATAATACTGTTTATTTTATTTGTGATAATCGCTCCTAAACCTTCGGGAGAGGGTGTTAACTTAGCGCGAATGTTTAGCATAAACACAAGAGTGAATGATTATAAAACTGCTATTAAACTATGGTCAAAACAACCAATTTTTGGTTATGGTTATAATCATATCCGGGAAGTAAAAAACACAAATCAAACTTTTAATAATCATGCTGGATCATCTTTCCATTCAAGTTTTTTTAATATTTTAATCACGGGAGGAGTTGTTGGGTTATTGGCTTATTTGTTTTTTCTATATCAGCTATTTTGGATGAGAACCAATGGAAAATATCTCGGAGTATTTTTAATTATTATGTCTTGTTTTGATAATGTACTGCTTCATCCATTTATCCTATTTTTGGTCGCTATTC
>PFTH01000209.1 GCA_002789465.1 Candidatus Roizmanbacteria bacterium CG_4_9_14_0_8_um_filter_34_12
GTCCGCCCCGACCAGATTAAACCTTTTTTAAATCTTGAGTGTAAGAAATAATGGTTTGGTGAATTTTTTTGTTTGCTAAAACTGCGCCTTTGATATCATCATCATATCTTTGGTCACTACCAAATAAGTCTGTAACTACTCCTCCAGCCTCCTCGACAATCACTTTGACCGCGGCAATATCGACATTTTTCCCTTTTCCGCCGGCAAACACCACGGCTTCAAGCTGGCCGGAGGCAACCAAACAAGAAGCGGCCGTCACCGACCCGATCTGATACATGTCGGTATTCGTATCAAGGCTGAATTGATACATCTGCCTGCTGATATCATACTGTGCACTAAACCACCACTCGACATTGATCGTGGCCCCGATTTTGGCCCTGATATCACTAACCATTATTAGCCGATCATCCAAAAAAGCTCCTTCTCCTTTCACTGCACTATACATCCTTTTCATAAAAGGATCATAAACGACGCCCAACTGCGGCTCCCCATTCTTCACCAAGGCAAGTGAGAACACTGAAATCGGAATTCCTTTTGAAAAAGGAACGGTCCCGTCAATCGGATCGCAGACCCAGGCAAAATCGGATCGATTATCTTGTGTTTTTTCTTCGCCAAGAATTGAATGGACCGGATAAATTTTTGTTATTTGATCAATCACCATTTGGTTGATTTTGATATCTGCTTCAGTGACAATGCTTTTGTCTTTTTTCACTGTAAATTCAACTCCCTGTTTAAAATATGTCAGCATGATGCCTCCGGCTGTTAAAGCAAGTTTCTTGGCGAACTGAAGATAATTATCCATTGTTCTATTATACCAATCCCATATATAATATTCCCTATGCAACTTCAAATCTTTCAACTCAATATTTTCAAAGGGCTGTATCTTGACCGAATAATTTCTTATCTGCAACAAAATGATTTCGACATTATCTGTCTTCAGGAGGTCACAGGAGGAGAGTTGGGAGAAAAAAACTCTCGCGACTGTTTCCAAGAACTTAAAGATGAGTTAAATTGTTTTGGAAAGGTTAGTTATGATTTGCAAAATCCAACCGATCCAAAATCGTATTTTGGAAATGCAATATTTTTCCATAAAAATTATCAAATAAATAATCTAAAAACAATTTATGCTGAACAAAATCGTATTGTTGACTATCAAAAAATTATTACTACTCCAAATTGGGCAATGATTCCTCGTCATTGTCTTGTATTGAAGATGCAAATAAATAATATAGATATCAGTATTCTGACAGCACATGCCCCATGGAGTAAATACCCAACAGATAGTCCGGAAAAAATTGAATTTGCTAAAGAAATTACCACCTATCTTCAAACACTTAAAGAACCTTTTGTTTTAACCGGTGATTTTAACATGCAAAGTTCATCGCAAACAATCCAAATTATAAATAAGGTTTCTAATAATTTAATAGATGAGTATAAAGTGACCAATACACTCAATTCTCATATTCATTACGCAGCCAAAGAAATTTTCCCCGCTGGACTTGCAGTTGATTATATTTTCACGTCAAAAGATATGAAGATAAATGATTTCAAAGTTATTGACACTCTTGATTTATCAGATCATTATGGATTAGCTGTTGAAATAGATTTGACATAATAAAGTATGTAATGTATTATGTAGTTAATTATGTTAAATACAGACTTCTCACAAATCAAATCAATTTCCAGTTTACCGCGCCAATACAATGAATATGTCACATTGGCAAAAACTAAAGGGTCGGTAGTTTTCTTACGCCACAGTCAACCTGAAGTAGTTTTAGTTGATTTTAAAATATGGCAGAAACTAGAAGAATTAAAACAACAAGATGACACAAGGCTGGCTTTAGCTTCAATCAAGCAAAGCGAAAGTGAATATAAAAAGGGACAAGCTAAACGATTGAAAACGTTAAAAGAAATATGAAATCCATTGTCACAATTTACTACACGCCAACTTTCCAAAAAAACTTCCATCGACTACCAAAACCCATTAGAGAAAAAGCGCTTAAGAAAGAACCGATATTTATCATTAATCCCTTTGATCCTCGCTTAAAAACTCATAGATTGACCGGTAAATTAAAACAATATTGGTCATTCTCGATTGATTATCAATGGAAAATTGTCTTTCGTTTGATTAAACCAAATGCCGTCCTTTTTGTTGACGTAGGAACGCATGAGATATATAAAAAATAATGAAATCTTACTTCCTTTTCTTCAGCTCCGGATATAAATACATCCATCCTCCTGTAATTATCATGACAAAAAGCACGATCCCAAATAACG
>PFTH01000240.1 GCA_002789465.1 Candidatus Roizmanbacteria bacterium CG_4_9_14_0_8_um_filter_34_12
TGAGAGGGATTAATAACTAAGATTCCAATTGAAATTCCGAGGACTCATCATCTTCGGATTTCTTTGAGTAATTTTCACTTGCTCCAAAGTAATTAATGCGAATTACGAAACTATCGTACGTCATTCTGGTAAGCTGATTATAGAATATTTAAAAAGTACAATAATTTTATTTAACAGTCACGCTTTTTGCAATATTGCGAGGCTTATCAATATTATTTCCCAACTTTATTGCCATATAATAAGCTAATAGTTGAAGGGGAATAATATTGCTGATTGCATCGGTTTCCTTTGTATCTTTTGTCGGAATATAGTAGTCAAAAATGGATTGATTTTTATGAGCGATGGCAATTATTTCCGCACCCCGTAAACGAATTTCATTAATCGCGGTAATCAAATCATTTTTAACAATATCGTCTGAAATAACAATAATAACCAAAATGCCTTTTTCCATTAATGTTATTGCATAATGTTTTAGATCTCCTGCCGGTAGCGCATGAGCATGTTTGTAAGTCGCTTCAATTATCTTTACCATGCCCTCATTGATTATGGATAAGTTCTGATATTTTCCCAACAGAAAAATGTGTGATTTTCGTATAAGTGTTTTTGCTATATTTTTTATAATTTTATGATTATTTTTATTTATAAGATAAGTTCTTATCGCTATCGTTAATTTTTCAAGATTTTTTACTCCTTTTTTATATCTTCCTTGAACTGTTTTTGCTACTAAATATCCCCAAGCAATTTGTGAAGTGAATATCTTTGTTGACATAACGCAAATTTCCGGTCCCGCACTACTCATAAATGGATAATCAGACATCCGCGTCATCATTGATCCGGGCATATTAACGATTGATGCAATTTTCACACCTTTTTTTTTAGCGAATTCTAAAACTTCAATTACGTCAGCTGTTTCTCCACTTTGCGAAGGCGCGATAATTAAATCATTATGATTGAAGATGTCGTAATAGCTTCGAGCGTCAGCTCCAACCAAACTAATTACATTAATATTCCCAAACAAACGAAGATAAAAAGCAATCTGCGCTGAAGCAAACCCAGCGGTCCCTGAACCAATAATATAGACATGATCAGCTGATTTTAAAGCGCTGGAAAGTTCAATAATTTTATTTTTATCCTGATTAATAATCTGTTTGATTGCTTGTGGAGTTTCATTAATTTCTTTAATCATATAATGTCTATATCCTGCTTTATTCACTTGACTCACTTTAATTGTCATATCTTCTAATTTGTACTGACTGATTTTTCCATTTTTCATATTGAATATCTTAATTTTATTTTTATTGCAAATTCTGACAATTTGATTGTTTTCCACTACAATCATTTTGTTTACATATGGAGAAAAGGACAGTGTGTCGGAAGATAAAAATATTTCCTTAGTTTTTGTATTTATTCCAATTACCAGAGGCGATCCATTACGTGCCGCATAAATTTCTCCATTTTTTCTCAATAAGATAATTGTGTTTCTTCCAATTAGTTTTGAATAAATAAAACGTATTGCTTTTATATAATTTTTTTGTGTTTTTAATGCGTCTTCAATTAAACGAACAATTACTTCCGTATCAGTTTCACTAATAAACGAATAGGCCTTTTTTTCTAATCCTGCTTTAAGTTCTTGATAGTTTTCAACTATACCGTTCTGTGCCAATAGAAAAGTTTTGTCTGTACTAATATGAGGGTGTGCGTTTATTCGAGTCACCGCGCCGGTTGTTGCCCAACGCGTATGGGCAATAGCAGTATGACTGTTTGGTAAATATTGTGAATTGGATATATCGCCAATTTTCCCAACTTCTTTTTTTATAATTAAACTGTTTTTGGAAACGAATCCGATCCCCCATGAATCATATCCACGATAATCCAAACGCCTTAATCCTTCAATAACAATATGTCCTGCGTTATTTTTTAGGCCCTTATATCCAAATATTCCACACATAAGATAATATTTAATAAATAACAATGTCACATAAAATAAGGGATGACATCAAAAAATAAGGGAGAGGATGGCTAAAAATGTCTTTATCCTGTTTCTTACGAACCAGTTTTAAACATTTTCTTTAGGTACGCCATTGCACCTGAAGGTTTCCGCTACTCTTTCTTAATTCAAGATTATAAGAAAGGTCCGATCTCTCAAATTGTGATTTGAGACCTTCTTCCTCGTATTCCCGCTTAACGGGACATTGCGCTCTATATTTTTATATTATTCAATTCTCGCTCCTTATTCTTCTATAAAATTATAGCAATATAATTTTAAACATCAAGTTACAGACATAATGTGGCTTAATAAACTCTTTTGAATTAGTTCAAATAAGTTTCAATGTTTTTCAGATGTTCTTCATAAGTTTCTGCGCAATGAATTTGTTTGTTACTGTCATGTAGATAAAACAAGCAAGAAGTTTCTTCAGGATAAAGAACTGCTTCAATATAACTAATGTTTGGACTACAAATTGGCGTTGGTGGTAGCTCTTTGTGTAAGTAAGAATTGTATGGTGATTCATTTTGTTTTTCATCAAGATCTATTGTTCCCCACCATTGATCCTTTTCGTTTTTACCTAATGTATACTGCATAGTTGCGTCAATTTGCAGTGGCATGCCAATGTTTAACCGATTCCAGATGATTCCGGAAATTAGTCTCATATCTTCCTCACCTGCCGCCTCTCGAGCAATTAAAGATGCAATTTTCAATCCCGTCACCCATCTGATATTATCTGCAAGATATTTATCTGCCAATGGAGCAAGTTTTTCATTAAAACGATTAATAAAACGCTTAGCAATTTGCGCACCAGTTTCATCAATTGGCAAAAGATAAGTATCCGGATAATACACCCCTTCTTGATATTCTGGTTTTGAGTTGGTGTCAATTGTATTCCAATAGTCTAGTTTCTCTTCATTCCAACCTAAAGTATTTGCCAAAATTTCTCCGATTTGTTCTTTACGCAAACATCCTCCGATTGTCACCCATAATAGATCAGGATCGCCAATAATATTATTAAATACTTTCCATGCATCCATGTTAGGACTTAACCGAAAACCTCCGGACTTAATTTTTTTGTTTGGGGCAAAAATACTAATAAAGAGCTGAAAAGAGTTAGTGTTTTTAATGAATTTATTATCATATAAGCTTTTTACAAGGTCAAAATCTTCTTGATTTTTAGGAACAACGAACACTTTTATTTCTTTAGAATTACTCACCTGTCCGAAAAAATTCCAATAAATTCCAAACAAAATAAACCCGCTAATAAAAATGAGTATAAAAAATCTCGTCATATCTATGTTGCATTATTATAACTTTTTTCAAATTTAACGCAGTACTAAAGACGCAGAAACAATTAAAAATATCCCGGTGCTATCAAGTAAAAATGAAATAATAATAAACTTCCACGTTTTCATATGCGCTATTCCCATCAAACTAACACCTAACTCATCAGGTAATGGTGATGCAATAATTAAAGCGCCAATCACCGGTAAAGTCCAACTGAAATATTTGGTGTGAATTAAATGTTCTAAACGGTCAGAGCCAAAATAATGAAAAAAGTGCTTTACTTCCCCAACTAATCCCTTTGTTCGAATAAACTGAAAAATTATCAAATCTCCAATAACTGCCCCGACACCGGCAATCAAAGCAATTTCAATCGGATTAAGATATTTTACAAGATCAAACAAAATCACTGTTCCAATGGCCACTGTAAAAGTTGATACAAAGAATATCCCGCCAATAAATGCACCAAAATATCCAAAATTACCCAAATGAAATAAAAAGGAATTAAAAATTTGACTTTTTAAAAGAAATAATGCAATAATCAAGCTGATTCCAAGATAAGTGAGATTTTTATAATGATACCTGTGCCAACGTTTTTTCATGATATCCATCTATTCACTATAGCAGAAATTATCTCACCATCCCCAACGCCATATACCAAGTGAATGGTTTAAGACAAACTGGACATTTGGCTGGCGGGGTTTTGCCTTTGTAAATATTGCCACAGTTTAAACACTTCCATTCCAGCACTGCGTCAGAATCATATAAAGTTTTGCTACCGATTTTTTTTGCAAGAATAATATAACGTTCTTCATGTTTTTCCTCAACTTTTTTTAAGTTACCAAAGAGTCTGATTGCCTCTGTTTGTTTTTCAGCAATTGCTACTTTTTCAAAATCCGGATACATTGTTGTCCATTCATATTTTTCTCCTTCCGCTGCTAACCTTAGATTATCTAAAGTATTCCCGTATGATTTAATATCTAAACCGCTTTCAAATGACAACTTTCCCACAATCTGTTCATATAGTTCTTCTGCATGCGCTCTTTCATTATCCCCTGTCTCTTCAAACACACGCGCAATCCACTCTTGCCCTTCTTTGCGAGCAACTTTTGCAAATATGTGATATTTATTGCGTGCCATTGATTCTCCGGCAAACGCTCGAAGAAGATTTTGTTGAGTATTTAAATTTTTCATATGGAAAAATTATAACAGAAAAATTTACAGCTTATCTGACAATAATTCCTCGTTGAAAACCGTGGTAAAATCATGTTTATTTCTTTCATTAAACAACGGTAGTCCGATTAATTTATATTCTTTATTTTCCACCTTTAATAAATTACCATTACCATATTTATCAGAAACTGTTTGTAAAAACTTATTTTTCCAATTATCATGCTCAATTAAGTACTCACCTTTTGGTTCAATAAAAATTTGAAAATATAAACTTGCTTTTTTGCCTTTTAAAAATAACAAAAAGTCCGGCTCAAACCCACGACCTTGTTCAAAATCATAAATTTTATAAATTTCTTCATTTCGAAGTAAATAAACTTCATTATATTTCTCTCTTAAATTACTTATTTTATTTTTTAGGAAATTCAACAAGTTCCTTTCTTCACTTGTACAGGTAAAATCTGTCATCACGCACCAATTATATTTCTTGAATTCTTCAACAATATCTTTTGATTTTTCTTCATATTCTCGTATATCTATAGATTTTTCTTTAGGCTCTCCAAATAACTCATCGAAAGAAAATACTTTAAAATCACTTCCCTTGTATGGATTATCTATTTCTTTAAGTTCTCTTGCAAATTCGTCAAAAAATTGTAGAAGCAATCCAAGCTTTTCCTCGATGCTGATATCGTCAAGGTTTTCATTATCCTTTGAGGTAATAATATTAATCTTAAAATTGCCTATAAATTTTTCTGTAAAAATTTCATCGATGCTATTAATATTTAATTCTCTTCGCAGATTATCAAATCGTAAAAGTGACAAATCTTTTACAGCTTTGATATTTATTGCTTTTAACAAAACATGTTTTCCAAAATCGCTAATCTTTGTGACTATGGTTTTCCTGTTAAGAAAATTGCTTTCTGCCAAAACCGCATCTTTATCTTTATCTAAAACCACTTGTTGTTCTTTAATCGTAAATTCCTTGATTTTGTATTCAAAAGAAAAAGTTTTTTCCAACTCAATTAATGTTTTTTTTCTTTTTTTTGGATTTTCTATCCTTTCGTTTTTCCAAACTTTTATTTCCTTATAGAATTGTGAGTCTTTAAATTCTTTTTTTAATGAAAATTTCTTTATCTCCCGATTTTCCTGAATAAAACCTTTATTTTTCAATTCCCGCTTTAATTCATCAAGATAACGATGGTCATTTTCGCTGTGATAATAAAATTCTTCCAACACCCGCAGTGGATTTCCCAATTCGTTATCAAACTTTCTTTTATTTTTTTCGTTTTCTTTATAGGTAAATGGAAAATAACGTACACCTCGTCCTATAAGTTGAACTTCTTGCACTGTTGTTTCACCGGTTTTTCTTTTTCCACTGTTTTTTTCATATCTTTCGTCACGACCTGAATAAAGACGAACAATATCAAAAAGATTTAATACGTCCCATCCTTCCGTCAATCGCTTCACCGTGAAAATCGCGCGGATATGGTTGTTTTTATCCTCTAAACTATTAAGTAACGCTTCCTGATTTTCGGTTGTTTTTTCTTTGGTGGTTGCTTTGTTGTTGTTTGAATTGGTGATAATACAGTTTCTTTCTGAAAATTCGTTTTGGATAAAACTAATAATCTCTCTAATATTTATTTGCTCTTTTTTGATAAATTGAATCATTTGTAAAATCCTGCTCTTGCCCTGTTCATATATTTTTGCTGTACCGGTTTGATCTTGTTTAATACTGATTTCAGTTCTTTTTAGAAAATCAAAATCATTCGTTTTTAAGTCTTTAATTTGTGCAAGAAATTCTTGATAATCTTTTTTTGAGTCTTCAATGAATTTGCTTCTAAAAAGAATTACCGGTTTAAAGTTAGTAATATGTAATAGGGCAATCTGACTTCGATACCAGTTAAACAGTAATGCCAGCAATATCTTTTCTTTTTTTTCAAGAGAAGTGGAAACAAGATTTATTTCTTTAGTGTAGCCGGCTTTTAAAAAATCCACTAGTTCAAATTGATAAATTGTTTTTGTCCGATATTTTTCAATAACGTCTGCATTGTTTGGAATTGTTGCGGTAAATTCCAGTAATACATTTTTATTGTTTTCATCTTGAGTAGTTTTTCCTTTTTTTAGTATTTTATTTAGCACGGTGTTTTCCCAGCTTTTTTCAATATCTTTATCACTGGCGTTTTCTTTCAATTCAAAGGGAACGTCAATCTCCATCTGTCCGTTTCTCAAGGTTGATGCGTTAAGATGATGAGCTTCGTCGCCAATCATAACCAAATCTCTTTTTTGTAAGTCTTCCAAAGTTACACTATTCTCTCTTGCTAAATATACTGAGTTGTGCAATTTTTGAATGGAAGTAAATTTTATTTGTATATCGTCAGTATCGTTAAAAGTCTCTACCTTACGGATATTGATTGTTTTGTCGTCAATCACAATATTTTGACGAAAAAGATATTTCGTATGGTTTTTGTTGACAAAATTATTTTCCGTCTTGTCAACAATATTGTTTTGATTAACAAAAAAAATAAAATGTCGGTATCCTTTTTTATAGTAGTATAAAATCAATGCTGCCATGCAGAGTGTTTTCCCCGTACCGGTGGCCATATTAAACATGAGGTGATTTGGTTCTTTGTTATTCTCACGCTGCCTAATCAACTCGTTTGTGAGAAATAATTCCAATGCTTCTTTTTGCCAAAACCATAATGGATATTTAATATTTTCAGTAATATATGCCGGAACTATTTGCTTTGGGATACCAGATTCATAAGATTTATCCTTAATAACAGTGAATAATTGATTGCTTCTGGTATAAAAACTCATTGTTTATGATTGGAATAATTTATTTTTGTCTAGTAAATAGTTCTGTCCACTAACAACTTTTTTACCAGTCTTTTGCTCAAGCTCCAATCTTGCATTTTTTGCTATCCGACCACCTTTTATTGCAGGAATTTTATTTTCTTCCAGTCCTTTTGATTGTATTGTTTCTGCAATTTGTCTGGTGGAAAGTTCTGCTAATGCGGTAAAGACAAGCTCGGCATCAGTCATATGATCACGAAGATTTTCTGTTTTAAGACCTTTTAGTTGTTTATGGCTTTGCACTGAAAAATCGCTCCACTCTTGATGGATGATATTTGTTAGAATTGCATATTCTTTTTTTTTGCTTACACGATGTTCTTGCCAATAATCAGTGAGTTTGTTTCTTATTTCCTGTCCCATCATGCGTTGTTGTATCCATTTTGCGCTTCTTCCCATCTTTTTCCAATATTGCCGCGATCGATCAAGTGCTTTTTCCGGATCAGAGATTTCCTGAATTCGCTCATAGCCTACTTTTGCCAACCAAATTTTGATTGGCTCGGCTTTCTTACTTGGAATAGATTGAATTATTCTTAGTAAATCTTCTGGATTTCCTGCTAATGTTTTTCTCCACTTTCTTGTTTCTGTCATCATTTTTACCTGGGGACAATTTGTCACCAGGTACTTTCCCAACTCTTGATCTCTTTTTCTTAATTTTTTCAAATAATCGGTTGGGTTTGCGCTTTCGGATAGTACACCTACAATATCAACAATGCTAAAATACCATTTTTCGCTTCTTTCATCCCAAACTCTGCGGATTTTTTTTCCTTCAAATAAAGCAATTTTATTTTTTCTGTCCATAATTTTTTTCACTGATAAAACTGTTCGCTTAATTTGATATCTTCTGAAGAAAGATGATATTTTTTATCTTCCCGTTCACTGAAGTTGACATACATTTGGTTCATATCCAACATTTCTATGAATAGCTTTTTCTGTTGGTCTAAACTTAACTTTTTAAATCCCTCTTCTTTGATGATTTTTTCTTTGAATTCTTTGGTTTTAACATTGTAATTAAGGAAATATCGTTCATAAAGTTCATCAAACAGCTTTATTAATTCATTTAAGTTTTTTACTTTCAAAATCTTTTCCTTTGCTTCTTCATTCCACTTTGATAGTTTAAGGTAGATAAAATTATCAACGATACTCTCTTGTTTTAAAACTTTTTGGTTTCTTTCTATGCAAATTTCTATATGCTCATCTAATTGTTCAATTAAAATAAACTTTCTATTCCCGCCATCTTCTTTATTAAGTACGAGTGTTGCATGTCCAGTTGTTCCACTTCCTGCATGGAAATCTAAAATAATATCATTATCGGAAGTCATTAGTTTTAATGTATCTAAAACTGCATATAAAGATTTTGGGAAACTAAACGCTTTTCTTCCCAACACTTGTTCTAATAATTTAGTTCCAAAATGATATGCGTGGTATTCTTTTTTTATCCAGTGAGTTTTGATTACTTGATCTTCTCTGAGTTTTTCGTAAATCACAATATTATTTTCTTGTTTAGCTTCAATTTCACCTTTATTTACTAATTTCATAAAAGTATCGCCTCTTGTTTTCCATGTTCTTGCAATCCCTTTATCAGTTATGGGGAAAATTTCTTTATACCCACTAATATTTTGTAAACTAAATTGTTTTAAATCTTTACTAATGTATATGGGGTAATAATAAATTGGTTTATTTTCTTTTAGACTATATTTTCCGTCAGTCAATCTAATAAAGTTTTTCAATCTATATTTTCCATTATCATCAATTTCTCCAAACTTATCTTTTTGTTTTTTATCTAAAATAACTCTATTAAAATCTGCTCGATCTTTGTTTTTCGAGTAAATGAGCATGAACTCATTTGATGTTCCAAAAAACTTTTCTTGATTTCTTCCTTCTGGCTTGTGAACAATAGAAACTATACCAACTCGATTTTCTCTCCCAAAAGTAATATCTGCTAATACCCCTAAATAAAACAATTCAACGTGATCAATAGTAATAGCAATAAATCCATCTTCTCTTAACATTTCTTTTGCAATTTCTAAACGATTTTTTATAAAGGTAAGCCATGTGGAGTGTTTAAAATTGTTATTATAAGTAAATGTTTCTGCGTCTCCACCAGTGTTATATGGCGGGTCGATG
>PFTH01000033.1:0-216 GCA_002789465.1 Candidatus Roizmanbacteria bacterium CG_4_9_14_0_8_um_filter_34_12
TTAGATAATCTTGGATAGTTAAACTTATCAATAAACCTTTCAATTATTTCGTATTTATCTTCAATTGTTTTTGCCTTAAGAGTTAGACGTTTACTTCCTAAAACAAAGACCTTTAAATCATCTATTGATCGGATATGTTTTATGTCCATAAATACATCCATATATACTGATTATCACATATCCTCAAGAACCATCATCCTCTTTCACTCCGATTTT
>PFTH01000033.1:243-2702 GCA_002789465.1 Candidatus Roizmanbacteria bacterium CG_4_9_14_0_8_um_filter_34_12
CTCCGATTTTTCATCTGGCAATCGGACTATTTTCAGTCCGAAAATTGATTGGATAATACTTAAACTTGCAAAACACTGTCTAGTTTGCTATATTACTCTCATATGCCTCCACGAAAAAAGACACTTACCACTTGTGAAACAACTCTGCCTTTAGTTTCTGAAATTAAGAAATCATCTGAAGATAAAAAGCAAATAACTACCCTTGAAAATCTTAAAACTCAAGTTAATGGTGAAATTAATCATTTGGTTGATCTGCTTATTACTGATATAAACGCTTTAGAATCTGCTAAAAAACAGTGGCAAGAAGAACAGGCATTAAAAGAAAGATTGCAGAAACAGCAACAAGAGGAACAAAACTTTCAGGATGCGTTAGATAAAAAGAAAAGACAGGCAGAGTTTGCGGAAAAAATGGAAACAGACAAGAAAAAATGGGCAGAAGAAAAACACCAGCAAGAAGAAGCAATCAGGGTAAAAAAAGAAAATTGGGATGCGAAAGAAAAAGAATTTGATAGTTTAAAATCACAGACAATTGATTTTCCCAAACAATTGGAAAAAGCAGTTACCGAAGCGCAAAAGCAAATAAGCGATGTTTTAAAGAAAGATTTTGATGTCGAAAAGAAACTGTTGGTGCAGAAATATGAGTCAGATCTAAAATTACTTCAACAGCAAATTAGTTCTCTACAGATCCAGTTAAAACAACTGGAAAAAGACAATGCTTCGTTTAAAGAAGAAAAAAATCGCGCCGGCGAACAGATGAAAGAGATGGCTGTGGCAATGGTGCGAGGAAAAGAGCAAAACACTTCATCCGAGCCGCAGTAATTCTCCATTTGACAATATTTATGGGTTTATGGTAATATGGGTGTTATATGAAGCAGCAACATGTAAAAACGACAGTGGAAATGGATCCGCAACTTTTATACCAAGCAAAGATTGTGGCACTTGAACAGGGAAAAAGTTTGAAAGAAATATTTACAGAAGGAGTGAAAATTGTGGTTAAAAGACAAGGTTCAATTGTAAAAAAACAAGATAAACCCAAAAAACTAACAAAACTCCAACAATTTCTTGATAAAATGGTTAATGATAAAACAGTTTATTGGGATAAAGAAGATGATAAAAGACTACTTCTTGTAAGAAAAAAATCTAAAGAAAGATTAAAATCACTACAATGGTAATTTTAGTTGATACAAACATTCTTATTGATTATTTTCGTCAAAAAGATAAACGACTAACAGTTTTTAATAAAACGTTTAATGGAAATTCTAATCGTTCTGCTGCAATCTGTTTAACAACGGTGAGTGAGCTGTGGTCAGGTAACAGTATGGAGGATAAAAACAATCGAGCGCTGACTGAACAATTTTTATCTTCAATTCGTATTGTTAAAAATAACATAGAAACAGCGAAAATTACAGGAGAATTAATGAGAGAGAAAAAAGATGGTATAAGTTTTCAAGATGCAGAAATTGCCGCGTGTGCCCTATATCATAAACTTCCACTTCTCACCTTAAACCAAAAAGATTTCCGAAAGATAAAAGGGATTAAGTTATTACCGATTTAAAACTTCCCCCTTGCATTTTTGTTTTCTGTGTTATAATAAACTTCAGCATGAGAAAAATTAATACTATAAATTTCTATTTTTTCTATTACCCGCAAAAGGCGGCGTGATTTTATAGTATTAAAATAATAATAAAATTCACCCGCCGCAAGGCGGTTTTTTGTTATGGTCTGTTAACGAACAAAGTGAGTTTACAGACCGTTACATCCGCCAAATATCGCTCTTCGAGCCGCGCTACGAATAGTAGCTAAGGCGAGAAGTAAGATATGGCGGATTGGTAGAGCTATTACGAAAATCATTATGGATAACAGAATCAAAACAAATTTTTTCTACTTTTATTACCCAGCTGAAGCGGGGTGATTTAGTAGTAACCAAAATTACAAAAACCACCCCGCCCAAAGCGGGTTTTTTAGATAGCTGTTTCCGAAATATAATTTCGGATTACAGATATCTAACCCTCCAAGAATCGCAGCATGAGCCGTGAACGAATAGTTCTGAAAAGGCGAATGCTAAGATTCGGAGGGTAATAGTTACAAATTATTTTAAAAATATGGAAAGACAAAAAATAAACATTTTCGGACCGTGTGCAGCTGAATCGAGAAATCAAATTATTACGGTGGCACAAGCTTTAAAAGAACGTTATGTGGAAATAATGCGTGCCAGTTGGTGGAAACCGCGGACTTCTCCTGGCTTTGATGGTGTTGGGACACAGGCTGCACCATGGTTCGCTGATGCAACGAGCATGGGTTTAACTGTTGCTACAGAAGTATTATTACCTAATCATGTAAAAGAGGTAATGCAGGGAATAATCGCCAATGGTGGTAACCCAGAACAAGTTTTGCTTTGGTTAGGATCAAGAAATCAAAACCATCTTACACAACAGGAAATCGCAAGAACACTATTAGGA
>PFTH01000112.1 GCA_002789465.1 Candidatus Roizmanbacteria bacterium CG_4_9_14_0_8_um_filter_34_12
TGAGAGCCTGCAAGGCTCGAACCGCATATACTGTGTTGTCCGACCCAAACGACCAACGGGAGTGAGAATGCAATGTGGCTTTAGCGTATTTTTCTGAAAACAAAATATATCCATTTATTATTCTCTATCTGCTTGATTTGATTTTTCAACTTCTCATAAGCAGAGCTAAGAATTTGTTTTTGATCTTCTTCTGGTACATTTTCAAAAAAAGTTGCGGTTGCTGGAATTTTGAAAAAATTGAAGAAATCTTCTATGCTTCTTGGGCCAATATTTATAATCTCAGTCTTATTAAGAATAAAACCTTCTTGATTAAACAACTCTTCAATTTTTTCTCTAGCCACTTTAGGTTTAAGCTTGCTGTTTGGCTCATAACCTCTTTTTTTCATTTCAGAAAAGAGTGTATCAATTATTATTTTCTGATTTGGTTCAGATTCTCCAAAATCAAAAAATTGCTGATTTAAATTAAAAACAAAAATTCCGTCATCTTTCAAAATACTTATGATTGATTTAAGGACTTGATTTTGATTTTGGAATTGCCAAAAAGCAGAATTACAAAGAACTACATCAACTTTTTCTGAAATGAATTTATCCACATCTTGAACATCCGCAACAATAAAAGCAACTTTTTTTGATTGAACAAATTCTTTAGCGATATTAATCATCTCTTCTGAAAAATCAATCGCATATACTTTCTTAATATCAGGATAATTTTTCAAAACATCTTTAGTTGTTAGGCCAGTTCCACAGGCAAGATCAACGACTATTTGGTTGGCCTTAATCTCGGAAATTTCAACAAGTTTCTCGTTAGTTTTTTTGTACTGTGGAAATTTCAAGGCATAATTATAATATTGCTTTCCGCTTTTGTTCCAAAGTTTTGAAAAATTAATCATAAGAATAATAAATGGTGTAAAGTTAATAAATGTACTGAAAAATTCTAAGCTCTATCTCTCATTTTAGCCCCAGAAAAATATTGAATATAACATTTCGGGCTATGCGAAGTCCTGGTTTATTTTATCAGGATTTGAGAAAATTTTCCTGAATTTTCCGTCTAGCCCGTGTTATATGATATTGACTTTTGACGCTTTACTGTTTTTTCTCTGGCCATGGATATGGCATCATTTCTGAAATTGGAACTTTCTTAATCTGATTATTTTCCTTTATAACAACAATGATGTCTATGTCAGATTGTAAACTGTTTTCCCATATGAGTTGTTTGCAAATATGACAGTTAGGACCTGTAATTGCGATAATTTCGGTTTCACCGTGAATTGCTGCATGAGCTAATGCCGTGGCCTCCGAGTGCATAGTCAAAGTATATGTGTCAGATATGTAAGATACTCCTTCGTAAATATTGCCTGTTTTCGTTAATACTGCTACAGAAAATCCTTTTCCTGGCTTAGGAAAACAGTTTATGATTGCTTCATCAGCAACCTTTAATAACTTACGACAAATAACATCAGTTACGTCGTACACCTTTTTGCCACCAATAATCTTGTATTTAAACTCCTTCATAGTGTTTTGTAGTCAAAAGTCAATTTCATATAACGTTCAAGTGTATGCGAAGTTGTTGCGGAACGTAGTGTAGCAACAATTTGGGTGAAAGAAAAAGTGCAACCTTTAAAAATTATTAACGAACTTTTTCTTGAACCTCATACACGCTGTTATATGATGTAATTTTACTTTTTTTAAACTTTATTCTTCTTAACAAATTCATCTGCTTTGTGAGTTATAAGTCCATACTTGCTTTGTATTTCAGTTGGCTTGATTCCTCTTGATTTTTCAAGCACATATTTTTGATAAAGAGCTCTATCATCACTGTTTTCATAATCGCCTTCTCTATAATCAT
>PFTH01000113.1:0-1773 GCA_002789465.1 Candidatus Roizmanbacteria bacterium CG_4_9_14_0_8_um_filter_34_12
CTAATTGACCTAATTAACCTAAATAATCACCAATACCCAATTGGAAATTGGGAATTCTTTAGGTCAATTAGAAATTAGAATAATTAGTAATTAATAAATGCCCCTTGACAACCAATAAAAATATCTTTATATTTATAATAAATCGTTGTTATAAACGTTATTATTCAACATATATATATGAAACAATCTAAATTCGGTTTCACATTGGTTGAGTTATTAATCGTTATTGCGCTTCTTGGTGCGCTTGCAGTTGGTCTTTTGGCTGCGCTTGATCCATTTGAGCAGCTCAAAAAAGGCACTGACACTGGCATTCGAAACACCACATCGGAAATTCAAGGTGCGGTGATTCGATATTATGCAATCAAAAATCATATGCCTTGGTGCGCAGATGATGGAACATGTCCAGATGGTGACCCATTATCAAATAAATTAACTGATGAAATAATATCTACGATGATTACAAATTTAACAAGTGCAGGAGAATTAAAATCTAATTTTATGGATTTGGCCGATGCTTATAAAAACAAAATTTACATCACAGGAACAGCAGCCGATGAAAATTTACAAGTCAGAGTTTGTTTCTTGCCACAAGCAAAATCATTTAGAGCAGATCCTAACACAAAATACGACGCTACTGGAATCGCAGTACCAGCTCCAGTGAACTGTATGGGTCATGGAGGTGCAGAAACTCTAACATGCTATTGGTGCATTATGTAAGAAGCTGTTTGAAAACTTTAATAACAGCTTCATAAGTGCCTGTAATTGAAAACTATTTTAGCTTTAATAAATAGTTTTCAAACAGGCTCTAACTTAACTTGAAAATCCCCCGCCTTCGTGTAAGGCGGGGTTTTTTGTATTGACTAACAACTCATTTGTCTGTAAAATTCAAATATATGGAAACAAGAATCCTCAACTATAAAATCGTGATTGAAAAAGAAAAAGATGATTTTGTTGCCTACTGTCAAGTTCTTGGCTTAAGCGATTATGGAAAAACTATTGACCAGGCGTTAAAAAGAATGAAAGACTTAATCAAATTTCATGTGGAATTGCTGACAGATTCAGGATACGCTGTTCCTGTAGAAAAAGAATCAAGTACTCTTATAACATCTGTCGAAATCCCTGTCTCCTCTTCAATAAAATTCTCTTATGTATGAAATAGTAACTTTAAAACAAAATGTCATCCCCGCGTAGGCGGGGATCCAGTCTATAATTACCTTATAAATAATGTTTATTATGTCTGGATTCCCTCCTCCGAGGGAATGACAAACAAAATATGAATAAAAACTCTTACTGTGTTTATATTCTTTCTTCTCAACGAAACGGAACTCTTTATGTTGGAATAACAAATAACCTTGTAAGAAGAATCTGGGAACATAAAAATCAAAAAACCGATGGATTTACTAAAAAATACGAAGTTCACCATTTAGTTTATTACGAAATTCACGAAAATCCTGAATCTGCTATAACAAGAGAGAAACAACTAAAGAAATGGAATCGTCTTTGGAAAATAAGACTAATTGAAGAAAAGAATCCAGAGTGGAAAGATTTGTATCAAAAGATACTATAAAAAGGTATATTATGTCTGGATTCCCGTCTTCACGGGAATGACGCATAAGTATCAAAGCAAAAAGCAAATAATCAAATCATTAAAGATAGACTTATTTCCTGCTATAATAATCATTATTATGAAAAATAAGCTAATACTTTTATCACTCGCCTTAATTTACTTTATTACTAATCTCCCATTCCTTTCCAGGTGGCTTTATGGAGGGG
>PFTH01000113.1:1868-2157 GCA_002789465.1 Candidatus Roizmanbacteria bacterium CG_4_9_14_0_8_um_filter_34_12
ATAGCAAACACACTGAATTTACCCATATATTTTGGAGTTGTATCTTTGATTTTTTCTACTTTATCTATTGTTCTTTTGTATTTATTTATATTTAAAACAATTAAATACCAAGAAAGCGTCATCCCCGCGCAGGCGGGGATCCAGAGAATTAGTCTGGATTCCCGTTTCCCCTTCGATTCCACTCAGGGTAAACACGGGAATGACAAAATAAATTATTTTGTCAGTTTTTTTGCAGCTCTTTTATTTGGAAATTTATTTATTGTCCGGATGCACACGGTTATTCCTGAAG
>PFTH01000170.1:0-992 GCA_002789465.1 Candidatus Roizmanbacteria bacterium CG_4_9_14_0_8_um_filter_34_12
GAAAAAGAAATCAAGGTTTGGTTTACTCTTGAAGAATTATTTTCCTACGAAAGAGCTGATGAAAAGTTCATGTATTTAAAAAATGTTTAAACGATAAATTTATGGAACCGCCTATACCACAAATAAAAAAACCGTTGGTTTTGATAATGTCATTTCTTTTGATAATTACCGTGGCAATTGCAGGTCTATTCTATTTCCAAATCCAAAAACTTTCCAGTGAGCTATCACAGCTACAAGTTCCGGTTCAACCCACACCAACACCAATTGCCAAAAATGAAGTCCTAGGTATTCAGACTAATACCTGTTGTTCTTGTCCAACCAAAGTTTCTCCTTCAATAATTGGCACCAATGGTTGGGTAATCTATGAAGAAGGAAAGGACTATTCTATCTTCCTTCCTGAAACTTGCCGGAACGTTGTCTGCCAACCCTGTCCTCCACCCGAAGAACAAAATCAAACCAAAATCGATTGCAAAGACCCGAGGCCGGAAGTTTGTACCATGGAATGTATTGAAAACCCTCCCTATATCTGCGGATCGGACGGAAAAAGTTACTGTACAGTCTGCCAAGCTTGTTCAAACAAAAATGTCACATGGTATGAAATGAAAGCTTCTGCTTGTACAAAGGAGTAAATTAAATAATAAAAGGCAGAAACATTTTGGTTTTTCTTTTATATTTTAAATAGCTCTCTTTAAAATGTTTTGTAAGTAATGCCTCTTCTCTTTTTGCCCAGTAAAAAATCATCAAGGTTCCTAAGGGAGCGAAAAATATCAAATAACTTTGTACTAAAAGCTCAACTCCGAGAAAACTTATCCCAATCCCAAGATAGATCGGGTGACGGATGTATCGATATATCCCTGAAGTAACCAATGAATGATTTTTCTTGATCTGATAATTATCAGAACAGGTCCAGTTGGCAGCGATTTCTTTTCTGGCGGAAATTAAGATAATTATGCCAATAATTGATAGGATAAAACCTGCTACTGCCAAAAAAT
>PFTH01000170.1:1000-3653 GCA_002789465.1 Candidatus Roizmanbacteria bacterium CG_4_9_14_0_8_um_filter_34_12
GAAAATTGGAGAATATTTACGCCTAATAGTTGGATAAAAATGACAAAATATACTGCTTTAATTAAGGTCCTTTCAATAATATTAACTAACGTGTCTTTTTTCGTTCTTGGCTTTAATTTTTCCGCCTTAAAATATCCGATTAACCAATAAAGCTGCTGAACTGCAAATAGAAAAAGAAGGGTGTATCTTAAAACATTATTAAACTGCATTAGTTAAGTGTAACAAATCTGTAAATTTTCATTTTTTAGTTTTTAGTTTTCAATAAGTTATTAATTAAAAAGTTTTCGATAACCTTACAGTTCGAGCTCGTCGAGAACTGTTTAATATTTTTTCCATTCTCCACTTATAAGTTTTTTCTTTTTTCTTTGATTCCAATCTTTTATCTGTTTTTCTCTTTTTCTTGCTTCATTTAAATCATCGTGTTCTTCAAAATAAACCAGTTTTTTAAAACCATGTTTTCTTGTATATTTCGAGCCTAGTCGAGAAATATGTTGATCCATTCTATCTGGAATATTCCAGGTACAACCGGTGTAATAAGTACTATCTAAACATTCGATTATGTAAATATACCAATGCCATTTACTCATAAATACTTCTCGATTTCGCTCCTTTCAGTCGCTTCACTCGAAGTGTAAATTGAAAACTGAAAAATGTCTATAGACTATAACCTACAAAAGAGGAATTTTGGATTATTATGAAGCTTAAATTTTATCGAACTATCACATTATTGAATCGAGTTTGATAGAATTATTAAATGGAGGCTGCTTTTGTCATACTATTAAATTCTGATTTATATAATTACGTTCGTCGACTTCAAACAGATATCTGCAAGCTTTCTGGCGCTAAAGAGACTCTCAAAATCGAACCGCACATCACTCTTAAATATGCCTTTAATGTCAAAAATATAAAAACAGTGGAAAAATATTTTGACGAAATAGCTAAAACTACTAGGCCATTTAAAATCGAAATTAATGGTATTAATTTATTCCCTACCCAAGTTTTTTTTGTTGACGTTACTAAAAATCAAGCTCTCACCAATTTTCATTTAAAAGTTCTTCGTGATTTAAAGGAAAAATTTTCAGTTAAACCGAGTGAATTTGAAGGAAAAACTTTTCATTTTCATATTACCTTGGCTTACAAAGATATCGTTGAAGGAGCCTTTCAAAAAATTAAAAAATATTTGCAAAACAAAAAACCGAAATTCAGATTTACTGTTAAGCAATTGGGCCTATACTTAAGGCTTAATCCTGAAGAAAACTGGTTTCTCTATAAAATTTCCGAGGCTGGACACCTTAAGGGTGACTAGCTCTTTTACCTTGTTCTCAAAATCTCTTTTATCTTTATTATTTGTCAAGACATAATCACAGTAAGCTAAACATTTCCCGACTTGCTGACCGGATTTTTGCTGACCAACGCCAAGATCACGTCTGTCAATTTTGAGAAAATCGGCATAAGTTTTCGGGTCCCAGGGTTTGGCGCGCGCCAACAGTCTTTGAAATCGAAACTCTCGTTTGGCTTTCACGCCGATTAAAATAAAGCTCGGTAGTTTTTTTAGGAATTCAACTTCTGCTGGATTTCTTATTCCTTCAATGACATAATTTTTCATTTTTAATTTTTCATTTTTAATTTTTTTTATTGTTCGTCGGGCTAAAACATCATCTCCATATTGAAGTCGCAAATTATCTCCTATGTCCTGAAGCGCTTGACGAGTAAATTGTTTAATACCTCTTTTCTTGAGTTCATCATGAACCACTAAAGATAAGGAAAAAGGAATAAAACCAAGCTTTTCAGTTAAGTACTTAACTAATATTCCTTTGCCACTAGCGATCTGGCCAACAATACCTATAATTTTAAAATCCATATATTTTTTTTATTATTTCAAATATTCTCTCTCCCCAAAACAACATTATTATAGTCCCAATAACAACAAATGGTCCGAAGGCAATTCTACTTTTAATTTTTTTCCTATGCAATACAATCAATATTAAACCAACAATCGCTCCGGTAACAAAAGCAATGTATAAGGCCAAAAAACCCATCTGCCAACCAAGTAGAAAACTAATAATCGCCGTTAGATAAACATCTCCTAATCCCATTGCTCGTTCGCGAGAAAAAAAATAGATAAGAAAGATTGGTAAAGCAACAATAATTCCAGATAAGAAATAAATTGAAATAAGTTGAGATAAGTTGAAATTTGTTGTTAAGTGGTAAAAAAAAGAGAAAACAAATAAGGCTAATAAAATATAATCGGAAATCAGATGATATTTGAGGTCGGAGAAGAAGATGACGATTAAACAGCAAACAATAGCTAATAAACTGATTGTTTGAAAATTGAAAATTAATAGAAATATGGCTCCAGTTAACATTTCTATTACTGGATACTGTAATGATAACTTTTTCTTACAATATCGACACTTTCTCTTTAAAATAAAAAACGACGCAACCGGAATCAGATCATACCAACGAAGTTTTCTTTTACAATAATCACAATGACTCCGTCCAGTGATTTTTTCTCCTTTAGGCAACCGATCAATTAAGACATTTAAAAAGGAGCCAACTGCTGTGCCGAGAATAAAAATAATAATGATATTTAACATTAAATACTAAAAACATTATTAAAAACGTTTGGATTTCCAAATGGCCCGATTAAGGC
>PFTH01000070.1 GCA_002789465.1 Candidatus Roizmanbacteria bacterium CG_4_9_14_0_8_um_filter_34_12
ATCTAACTTAACCTTACTTAAGCATGAGTCTTTAGAACTATAAAAATCATTCAGCTCACAACCAGTGCCAGCTCTAATTTTTTCGCAAATCTTGACACAGTCAGTTTCACCACAAGTTAATACAGTTGAAGAGTCCGTATTTGGAATTGAGACTGATTGAGTTGGGATCGCTGTCGGCTGACCTTCAGCTATTGTTGGTGTAACTAAAGTTGATATTGTTGGAACTACAGCTGAGGTCGGAATGATTGTTTGTTGTGTGTTGGTGTTTGTTTTGGTAGAAAAAGTCCACGGCACTCCTCCATTATCAGCTTTAGAATCGCCAATTCTTATTTGAAAATAATAGGTTGTGTTTGGAGAAAGTAGGGTTAAATCTACTAAATGAATTTTTGTTCGACTTGCTTCCGGAGCATAAAAATTTAAGGCGGTTGGCGAAGTACCATATTCTATCACTCCTTGTGATTCTATATCAGTGCTCCATCCCACTTTAACAGAGTTTCCTGTTACTTCTGAGACAACTACATCGCGTGGGACCGTATCAGCTGCACGAGTAAAGACTTTTTGCATCAATCTAAAACCCATAAAAATAATTAGAAATGAAATTAGTACTCCAATCACAATTGATAAAATTTTTGCTGGTTTTACAAATAACATAGTTGTTTGTTTTTTATAATATTTATAATTGTTATAACAATTATAACGGTTATATTAATAAAGTTACAACAACAACCTCATTGCTCCACCGATCAAAATTAATACTGTCCCTGGAACTGACCACTTAACCAATTCATCAAAAAAACCTGTCCGAGGTAGTTGGGTTGGCAACGGTGCAGTGGTTGGATTGATAGAGTCACCAGTAGAACCACCGCTAGTTCCACCGCTTCCCACAGTCAATGATAAACTCCCATTCTCTGTACATGTAATTATGTTAGTTGCATCAACATCCGCCTTCATTATTTTTGAGGTATCTCCAGTATTTGTCTGACAAAGAAAAGTAATGTTGGCTGTTCCGTTTTGCAAGGCCTTATATGTGATTGTGGCAACAGATAAACTTCCGGTTTTTGTAGTTGCCGGATCATCAACGCCTGCCTCGATACGAGTTTTTCCAGGAGTTAAGGTTTTAAAAAATGTGGGGAAAGCTCCACCATCAATAACGGCAGTTGACTCAAGAAGAGTTTGATCGTATATAATATAGATGACGACGCCACGAATCTGCTCGGTCCCAGCCTCAACCTGCACTGCAACATTGACTGTCTCCCCAACCGCAACCGAACCAGTAGTTTTATCAAATTTTAAATAAGCGGCGTTAACCGAACCAAAACAAATTGGAGCTACAAAATACAATAGTGTGATAAAAAGAAGTGCTTTTTTACTCATGATAATTAAGTTTAACAGATTGTAAAAAACAATGTCATTGCGAGTCACGTTCATGTCAACTGAACGTGACGTGGCAATCCCTGCCTGCCGGCAGGCAGGTCGTTACCAATAAGACGTTTTGTATTAACGGGATTGCTTCGTCTCCGCCAGCTGGCGGATCCTCGCAATGACAAGGAGCTCTAACGGAACAACTTCAACTTATTTAACCGTAATCATAACACTGCTTAAATTAGGATAAAGGATGTTGGTTTTTTCATCAACCATTTTTGTTGACTCTTTATCAATATCAGACTGAAGTACAATTGAAAATGTTCCTGGTTTTACCGCTTTAAAAACCAACTCCACCATTGGCGTCTTGTTTAAAACTGTTGGTGTTTTTGAGTTAAGGTTTTTTACTGCTGTAAGAGAGAGATGACTAGGACGATCAAATTTGAAAATAGTAAAATCCACTATAGCTGATTTGGCGCTTTGCAGGGTTAACGCGGATTTATCATAGACGATTAAACTGTCATATCCAACGATTTCTTTTCCCATAGAATCACCGGAAATAACAACTATCACATCCTGCCCATCAGTGACATTTGCCGTTGAAGTGCTAATGTCAAGCTTTCCAAATCGAGCAATGGTTGGTTTTGCCGTTGGAACAACGGCCTGCTGGTTATTCTGCGTGTTTTCAATTTTTTGATTAGTTCCTGGTTTTCTCATCAGGATAAAAAACACAACTAATAAAACTAAAATTAATCCTCCACCAACAATAACCATTGGTGAAGGTTTATTTGTTTGAACTTCTGTATTTGGTTCCATATAAAAAATTTAATTAATAATATTGTTATTTTTCATCATATTTTACAGCCATAGATGCCAAGATTAACGACCAATCTTGTTGATCAATTTTATTATCCATATTAATATCACAGACTATTAGGGCCGGTTGTTTATAAGTAGCGATTTCAGCTTCAGTACAATCTTGTTTTTTACCTTCTACATCACAAATTGGTGGAACATATTGACGCATGATTCCTAAATCATAAACATCAATCATTTCATTTTGCACTGATCCTTGTTCTGGGAGATCGCCCGCTAATAATTTAATATTGGAAAAATCAAAATCGTTTTGACCATTATGAAGGGTAATTTTTGCCTTGCCGCAGCTATAAAAACCTTGTGCATTTGACTGGGGAAAAGAATCGCAGAATTTTTTCTGAAGGTGTTTTGGTCCTTTAACATAAATATAATATTTAGCATTGTAATCTATTGAATCAACTCCAATTGTCCCCTTATAAGTACCATCGTAACCTGGTAACATTTCTGCCCAATAAAAACTACTATTATCTTGCTCGTCACCTTCTTTTACTAGACTTACCTTAACTCTTTGGGAAGTTGTATTTTGTGGCATAACCATAATCCCCTGAAAACGCAATTTTAAAGCAACTTGAACTTCTGCCAATGGCGTATTGGAAGGACTAGGTGTTGAAACAGAACTACTTGACGATTGCCGACTGCTTGACGAACTGGATCTTGCAGCAGAACTGCTTGATGATTGCCGACTGGATGAGCTGGACGACACGGTGGAACTACTTGAAGACGATTGACGACTGGATGAACTGGAAGAACTTGTTGTTCGTGG
>PFTH01000021.1 GCA_002789465.1 Candidatus Roizmanbacteria bacterium CG_4_9_14_0_8_um_filter_34_12
AGTCGGTGATGATGTTTACTATGAGGATAAAAAGACACGTGTTAAATCATTAATCAATGATTTAGGTGAATCAATTACCCAAGTATTTCCATCCACTCCTTGCGAACTTTTAGGTTTTGAATTTATTCCACCAGTTGGAGCCACCATTACAGGACTGGAATCAGCGTCTTCTCAAACAATTGTTGATCAACAAACTTTATCTGAATCGAGTAATTTTAGTCTTGAGTCAATTCTTAACACAAAAGTTGAGGAAAAAAAATTAGTCGTTGTGGTTAAAACTGATAATCAAGGATCACTTGAGGCAATCAATCAAATCTTAGCAAATAATCCCCGTATAAAAGTAATTTTAGCTGCAGTTGGTGCAATTCATCAGTCAGACATTTTTCTTGCTAAAGCTAGTAAAGGTATTGTGATTGGTTTTAGTATTAAACCTGATAAAGAAGTGGTGGAAATTTCCAAACAAGAAAAAGTGATTATTAAAACCTATAATATCATTTACGAACTAGTCGATGAACTCACTGAAGTAGCGCAATTACTTCATATTAAAGAAACCAAGGAAAAAAATCTTAAGGGCGAAGCCAAAGTGCAGATGACTTTTATTATAGAAAACGAAAAGATATATGGAATCAAAATGATTAAGGGAAAACTTAATTTAGACGATGAAATCGAGGTTTATCGAGATAACCATCTGTTTGGAAAAACAAAACTGATCTCGCTCCATACTAGAGCTAAAAAAATTCAGGAAATCCGTAAGGAACAAGAGGCCGGGATGATATTCTCACCCCCACTTGACATCTGTGTTGGTGATGTGGTAAAATGCATCCTATAATATGTATCCTAATACAAATAATACCTTACCACGCATCTCAGAGGTTTTATCCAAAGTTAACTCAGGAATTATTGCAATTCCAAATAATCCAAGTGTTGATGCCGTTGCCGCAGCTACAGCCCTATATTTAGGCTTGAATAAGATTGGTAAAAACTGCGGAATTGCTTGTAGTTCTCCAGTAAAAAGCGATTTAATCGGAGCTGATAAAATTCAAAATACATTAACTTCGTCAGGAGACAATTTGGTAATTTCTTTTCCTTATGCTGATGGTGCTATTGATAAGGTTGACTACAATATTCAAAATAATGCTTTTAACATGATCATTTCTCCTCGACCAGGTCAGCCAAAACTTAATCCGAATCAAGTTAAATATTCATATAGTGGAGGATTAATAGATTTTATTTTTACAATTGATGCTCCAAACCTTAATAGCCTCGGACAAATTTATAACGACAATCAAGCACAATTTCAAGGTAAAAATATCATTAATATTGATCGTCATATCACTAATGGTTTTTTTGGATCTGTAAATTATGTTAATAAAACTGTTTCTTCAACCTCTGAATTAATACTTAATGTTTTACAACAACTGGAGGTTGAACTTGATAAGGACATTGCCACTAATTTATATTTCGGTATTACAACTGCTACGAATAATTTTAGTTCTTATTCTGTTACAGCAGATACTTTTGCAGCTGCTGCACAATTGTTAAAAAATGGAGCCGTGAAAAAAGCCATCAAACCAATAACTCAACCATCGTTAAATAATTCTGGCTTTACTCCTCCACCGCCATTTAATCGGCCACAAATAAATAATAATGCAAATTTTGTTGCACCCACAATGAGTGAGCGCGATGTAGTGAAGCCAATTGAAAATGTGGAAGTTGCACCAAGTGCTCCAGAAGGTGCCCAAACCGGGTCAGCCCAACCAAATACTCCTCAAGATTGGTTGAAACCAAAAATCTTTCGCGGCGGCGGTTTGATATAATAAGTTAATGAATCAAACTTACTTCGTTGTTACTTTATTTGCTTTTTTACTTATTATTCTCATCGTAATTCGTTACTGGCTTAATCAACTTGAGAAAAAATCAAAAACTTCAGATGAATTAATCGCTTGGTTAAAAGACTTAGGTCAAAGACTAGAAAATTCAACCGCTTCAGTTGATAATAAACTGACAAA
The DNA here is from genome assembly GCA_002789465.1 of Candidatus Roizmanbacteria bacterium CG_4_9_14_0_8_um_filter_34_12. Lineage (GTDB taxonomy): Bacteria > Patescibacteriota > Microgenomatia > UBA1406 > GWC2-37-13 > UM-FILTER-34-12. Next base: position 2,010 of record PFTH01000021.1, read on the forward strand.
AAACATGGATATGTTTAATACCAGATTGGATAATG
>PFTH01000045.1 GCA_002789465.1 Candidatus Roizmanbacteria bacterium CG_4_9_14_0_8_um_filter_34_12
CATCAGCCAGTGGAATACACGGTTATCAATAATTCTTCCAAGACAATATATTTTATGGGAACAAGTGGAGGATTTGGAAATCCTATCGCTTGTAAGGTGATTAATGATCGAAACTGCGAAATACTACCGCAACAACCTCATCAAGGCATACCTGGCTGGAGGGAAATAAAACCTGGCGGAAAAATGATAGATTACACCTATTTTCCGCTAGAAATGTATAAACTGGTTTTTAGATACCTGAAAGAACCGCAGGATGTTCGTTATTATGGAGGAATACTTCAAGGTATAGGTCTTATGACTGAAGATGAATTCGAAAAAAAGTCATCTAAGATTTATTCTAGCACTATCTACAGACAGAAAAAATTGAATTAACAAAACAATCAACGCTTGATATCTGCAATTCTATAAAAAATCCAGAACAGTGCCTCGATATCTATAAAAAAGAATTTGGTGCCGATGGATATCCGATTTCAATTAATAAATTGGGTGAAAGACAAGATTTGTTGATCGGAGAAGTAGTTACGGTTGAAGGAAAAATCTTTTTAGGAAACCCGGATGATGAAAGTTGGCCGGGTCCTTTTACAATATGGGCATTACTGAACGATATTAATAGAGAAGGTTATGAACCAGGAGGTATTTTTCTTTACGAAAACGGGGATTTTATTTTCTGTGATGCTCCTCAAAATTATGTACCGGTATGCAAAAATTGGATAAATGGCAAGAGCTATCGAATTACCGGAAGACTTCGTAAGGGATTGCTGAAAAGAACAGATGCAAGTGATAGCTATTACCTTGATGTAAAAAATAAGGAATCGATAAATTAAAAATAGTTTTATTCGTCTTTGAAACTTATAAAAGGAATTTTCCGCCAAAGAAAACTTGAAATCGTCCTATTCGAAAGAGACGCTTCTGCGGGTGGGCGGAAGGGGGGTTTGGGGGGAATTCCGCCCGCCCTACAAATTTTGGGCAAAATCTGTTCGAATTTTTTCGAACGCACACCGCCAGTTGGGAAATGTCTTTGTTGGCTCGTCCGCTACGCGGGCTCGCCAGCCAATTTTGGCTTCAAATAGGAATTGTTTACCTTTGTTCCGCGAAGCAGAACGCCAAAAGCGGGATTTTTCTCATTTTTAATCACAGTGGACTTTTAATATTTTTAAGTTTGGGATTGGTTACTTGTGTATATCTTTGAGTTGTTCTGATATTTTGGTGTCCGAGAAGTTCCTGAACATAACGCACATCAGTACCGTTTTCCAGCAAATGCGTAGCAAAAGAGTGTCTTAATGAATGGAAAGTGGCATCTTTTTTTACACCCGAATCCCGCAAAGCATTTTCAAAAATTTTCTGTGCCGTTCGTGTAGTCAGCTTTCCACCTCGTTCGCTCGCAAAGACATGATCCCTTTTTGCTTTTCCAGCAATTAAATTTTTTAAATCATCAACTAATCTTTCTGGCATTACGCTGATATGGTCTTTTTTTCCTTTTGCCTGCTTGATGTGAACAGTTAATTCTTCAAAATCCAAATCTTGTACTTTCAGGACAATAACTTCACTTACCCGTAAACCCGCTCCATAAGCAAGCGACAAAAGGAGTTTGTGCTTTGTATTCTTCAAAGATTCTAAAATTATTTTTACTTCGCTTCTTGACAAAACAACAGGTAAGTTTTTTGGCTTTTTAGTTGATTGAATTTCGATTCTCTGAGGATTTCTGACAACATTTCGATAATAAAACTTGATTGCATTTAAAAACAAATTTCTGCTTTGGGGAGAAATTTGTTTTTGTTCGCAGTAAAGCAAAAAATTCCTGATGTTGTCCTGGTCAAGCATGGTAAAGTTACCACCTTTGAAGGAAAAATATTCACGTATACCATAAAGATAACTTTTTATGGTTTTTGAACTGTAGTTTTTGATTTTTAGTTCTCGCTCTGTTTTTTGCAGTTCTGTTTGCATAAATCCTTTAAAAATATTATTATTGAGTTAGTTTTTATACGATTGAAATGTACCATAATTTCGTATAATATGCAATAATTTATCTAAATTATGAAAACACGTCGTATAAAAACGAGTTAGCAGAAATTCCGTCGCCTCACAAAAGTTTAATAAATGCA
>PFTH01000136.1 GCA_002789465.1 Candidatus Roizmanbacteria bacterium CG_4_9_14_0_8_um_filter_34_12
TATATGAATCAGAGCGTTCTTATCATTTTCTACTTGAGTTTGGAAACTTAAGCTTTAAAGTTCCTGATAGATTTAATGTAAATAGAAATGAATATATAATTGCAGACAGAATGGAGGATATCTATGAAGAAATCATACCGTATTTAGAAGATTTATCATGGGAAGTATTTTGTAGTGACGAAACACGGATACAACTGGAAGCAATAACACGTAGAGCGTGGTTAAAAAAAGGAGAAAAGACAGTTCTTAAAGTAGAAAGAAGCAATGAGTGTCAGAATTATCTGGGATTTTTAAACCAACGAACGTTTAGGTGTCACATATTTGAGATTGCCTGGGGTAATCAGGAAGAAATTATTAAAGCAATAACAGAATTTCTTAAACTTTATCCAAATAAAAAGATATGTATCGTTTGGGACAATGCTGCCTGTCATAAAGGAATACTTATGAGAAAAGCATTATCAAAGGGAGGATTGCTTCAAAGAGTCCATCTTATCAATCTTCCACCATACGCACCAGATTACAATCCAATAGAACATGTGTGGGACAACGCAAAGGACAAACTATCAAATAACCAACAGAAAACTTTTGAAGAAATAAAAGAAAAATTTATAATACTAACAAATAACAAGATTTTCCCATATCAAATTTGACATTTCGTTTTGCGGTTACTATAATTCAATTATTAAACTTGAAACTGGTGGAATTACCAATCCGACCATTGAAACTTTGCAAAAAATCGCCAAGGCGTTAGATGTTTCTGTTGATGAGTTAATCAAGTAAAAAAATTATGAAAAACTATCAAGGTGTAATTATTGAGGAATCTCTTGAAAGCAAAGAAGTCCTCAAAAAAATAAAGATTATCTCAACGAAAGTTGAGCCGATTACCAATGAACACAAAACGCCGTGGCTTTCGCAGTGGACTTTGCATACCGTTAAAATTCCAGACAACGAGGCGAAAGAAATTGCCGAGGAAATTAGCAAATCGCTTGATCGTAACCACGGCGGATCATGGTATGCCGATTTTAAGAACGATACTCACCATTATATTATTTTTCGTGATAAAATTTTTTACATAGACCGGAAAAGCAAAGAGCAATATGACGAAGCAAAAAGCTACGGTATATCTCTCGGCATACCGGAATATCAAGTAGATTTCCACCCAGAGGTCGAGGAGTGGGAAAGATAAAAGGAGGTGATAAAAATATGTTCAATAAATTATTCGCAAATTGTTTGTTAGTCAACGACTTTGATAAATCCCTCGCCTTTTACAAGGATGTTCTTGGTTTAGAGGTAAACACAACAGAAGGAAAATTCGCAGACTTCAAACTTGAAGGAACTTCACTGGCGATATTCGAAAAAGAAGCGGCAATTTCAATGTTTCCAAAAGAACACATGGGACAAGGCGGCGGTGTTATTTTGGCGTTTCAAGTTGAAGATGTCCAAAAAACTTGCGACGAGCTAAAGTCAAAAAGCGTTGAAATCTTTGAAGGACCGAAAACAACGCCGTGGGGGCAAACCGTTGCTTATTTCAAAGACCCAGATGGAAATATTTGGGAAGTTTCGGCGAAATAAACTTTGTTTATGAAAACTCAAGTTTTGAAAAACAAAAAAGAATTTTTTATTTCCCCAACTTCGCCGTTCCATTTTGACGGCACCTTTCATAAACCCTCGCACTATCCAGATAATTTGACGGATTGGGAAACTGGAAAATACTGGCAAGCAATCAGAATCGGCAAACGACTCTTTGGCCTCAAGATTGAGAATAAAGGCAAAACACAAAAGCCAAAAATTAAGGTTTCTGTCTTCTACGACAATAAAATTTCCGCTAGCGAGCATGAAAAAATCAAGCAAGAAATTATATGGCGGTTTGACCTAAACGCCAACTTGAAAGAATTTAACAAGCTCGCCAAAAGCGATAAACGCTTTTATCCAATTTTCAAAAAGTGGTTAGGTATGCGCAATTCAAGCGCGCATAATTTATACGAGCTTCTTATTATTGCTGTGTTTCTACAAAATGCGACTGTTCGGCGAACAGTGCAAATGACAAATGTTTTGCTCGATAACTACGGAACGAAAGTAAAATTTGACGGTAAGGAAATTTTTGCTATTTGGTTGCCGGAAAA
>PFTH01000071.1:0-6392 GCA_002789465.1 Candidatus Roizmanbacteria bacterium CG_4_9_14_0_8_um_filter_34_12
TATATTGTTATTGTTTTGGTATGTGCTTTATCCAATTTGGCTTCCGATTAAATGGTATTTGTATGGAAGAGATCCAAAGGTTGAAACTGGTGTGGTTCGTGCTTGGTATGACCCTCCACAAACAAAAGATAAACGTTTATTTACACCAGGTGAAACAGGAACAGTTGTTGATGAAAGTGTTGATCTGCGTGATATTTTAGCAACTGTGGTTGATTTGGCAAGACGGGGATTTATTCGCATTGAAGAAAAAAAGAAAGGTGATTTTTATTTGATTAAACTAAAAAAATTTGTCACAGATAATTCTTTACCCCGTAACCAGAAAGCTCCGAGTGTAAACCCAGAGATGAATGGGGAGTTACCACGCAGTGACCATCAAAATGCCCCGAGTGCAAGTTCGGGGTTACGGGGTTTACAAGAATACGAAAAAAAACTACTTCAAGGAATTTTTGAATCAGAGATAGAAGTTAGATTAAAAGATCAGGAACTATATGAAACAGTTGAAGATGTCAAAAAAACACTTTATCAAAGCTTAATTACAAACGGGTCTTTTCCTGATGATCCGCAAAGAAAACGAACATTTTATAATGTAATTGCAGGTATGGCGTTGTTTACAGGAAACTTGTTTTTGGTTTTAATGGCCTTGATTTTTGGTCGAGTGATGTTTAAAAAAACTAGATTGGGAAGAGAACAAGCGAATGTCGCCAAATCACTTTATAACTTTATTTCAAGCCAAACAAGACAACTGGAGTTTCAGGCTAATAAACAGATGTTTTTCGAAAAATTACTTCCCTTTGCAGTTGCTTTTGGTGTTGAAAAGGTTTGGGCAAAAAGATTTTCTAATCTTAAACTAACACCGCCCGATTGGTATCGAGGTTATGGTAATAATACTTTTACCACAGCATATTTTATATCCAGTTTAAATTCATCATTAAATAGTTTTTCCAGCGTTTCCCAACCTCCAACACCAACTACTTCAACCTCTGGTTTTTCTTCTGGTTTTAGCGGAGGATCATCTGGGGGTGGAGGCGGTGGAGGAGGTGGAGGATCGTGGTGACGTCCTCTTACGTTTAGGTTCGTTTCGAGGTTAATGACTATGTAATTTTTTTCTTAAAATAAACTTGGTCTAAGTTCTGTACTAAAAAAAACTTCGGAAGAAGTTAACTATTCAAACGTTTTTTTATTACATAAATTTGTCTAAATAGTCAGCTGAATGATGTTGAATAAGCTCATCAAATTTTACTGTATTAATTCCAAAATTTCCATTTCCTATTTCTATTTTATATTTTTCTAAAATCAATAACTGTTGTTTTTTTAATTCAACTAAACTATCTTTTAATGGTTCTAATTGTTTTATACTTTCTAGAAATAATTGCAGGACAATAGCACGAAGCTTGTTTAAATTATCTTGACTATCTCTGTTTCCCTTTAGAGCTTCGACATGCATTTGTTTTAAATAAGGATTTATCCAATCATAAAATATTCGCATATACCCAGCGTGGAGTCCGATACTTGGATCTCGATATTTACATTCATAAGTAAGCATATTTTCATCAAGTTCACCAAGGAGTTTATAATTTGTAGAACCTTCTAATCTTCTAATAGCGTGCTCATATGGAGTATTATATTGGACTCTCATATAACCAAAAGGTGCGCCCAATATCTTTGATAAAAAAAGAGCGTGAGGTTCCATAAAATTAGCCATTTCTAGAAGTTCCTGCCAGTTTGACAAAGGATGATATGGAATAAAACCCTGAGTAACCTTTATTCCATAAGAATCAATTTTTTTTGCTGCAGCCAAATTTGTAAGGGGGGTAATATGTTGGCCTTTATGCAAAATCTCAAGATGGGAACAACTATAAGATTCCGCGCCCATCCAAACATTAGCCAAGCCAGCCCTTTTTGCTTTTTGAAGAAATTCATCGTATTGTCTTTGTCGTTCAGAATTTGAAGAAATAACATGATCGGCGCGCATATTTATACCAAACGTAAATTTTGAATATTTTTTTCTAAGGTTAATTAATTTATCCAAGATGTTTGCAAACAATCCTATATTAGTGCCAATTGGTTCTTCATCAGCAAAATCAAGATATCCATCATAACCTAACCTAAGTAATTCTCCTACTTGAGCTGTTACATCTGCTAGGTCATATTGTTTCCATTTTCCTTGTTGTTCATTCAATGGACGTAAACAATAAGAACAAGCTCCCCAAAAACAGCCTCTCGTTGCTTCTGCTCTAGCATAATTAAAAGGTACTTCTCCCTTTTTAGGAACACCGTCTTGTCTCGGATAGTGTTCAGGATATGCACCGATGACAAATTTCTGTTCTGGTATTGGATTCATTATCGAATATTCTTTAACTTCATTCGCAAAAGCGACTTCACCCCAACCACCTATTATTGTCAAAGGTAAGTCTGGAAATTCGTTAAAAAAAATATTAGGTAAATAAGTCGGTAAACTGCCACCTAATATAATTTGTGGACGATTTTCCGGACCAAATTCTTGTAGTTTTTTTAAAGTTTCTTGAAGTATTCTCAAAGTTCCTTGAGGAGCTGACAGGGCAAGAATATTTGGATGATTTGTCCGAACAAATGCAATAATTTCTTCGGCATATTGGGTCCGAGCAAGTATCGTTGCATGAAGAGTTGGCTGAACACGACCAACCTCGCCAGATAAACTAAACAATGGTATTGGGTAATAATCATGGCTTATAGGAGTAGTTAAGGCAATATTACTTATAGTTAGCGGGTGTTGAAGTTGTCCGTCGACCTCTCGGGCAACCCCCGTATGTGTTTGCGATATTATTTCTAAGTTACTCATAAATATTAACCTAATTGGATTTAAATTGAAGCTCAACTATTTTGAGGCTAAATTTACTGTGATTTTGGCACCTCAAATTTTTTATTACTCATATTATACGCAATTTTATCTAAGTTCTCAAATGAAACATCTATATTTAGAAAGTCTTTATCGTGTTGTTTTGATATTCCTCTAAGTGTTTATATGGAGTTACAAATTCCATATATTGCAGATTTTTAGTTAACTCAGATTTTTCAATGAGTAGTAATAGGACTAATTAGATTTCGATTATTGATTAAAGAACACTAACTATTGACATTTGATATTGTTTGTCATATACTAGAAAAAATTGAATCTGGCATTAGTTTTTCCAGTATAAACACTTAACTAAATATGTTTTATGAGTGGAATAGTGAAAAGAATGATAAGCTGAAAAAAGAAAGAGAGATTGGTTTTGAGCAAGTTGTAAAGGCAATTACGTCAAGCAACTCAATTAAAGTAGAGAAAAACCCAAATAAAAAATATTTTAATCAATTTATTTACATTATTAAAATTAACAATTACTGTTACTTAATACCATTTGTAAAAGATAATAATGTTGCATTTTTGAAAACTATTATTCCAAGTCGAAAAGCAACAAAAAAATATATTTCAAAATTTATAAATTAATGATTTATTATGAAAAAATATAAACTAGATGATGAAGAAAAACAGATTCTGAAAGATTATAATGACGGAAAGTATGTATCAGTTAATAATTTAGATGAAGAGATAAAACTTGCCCGAGAAGCGGCTATTAATACCATTCAAAAAAAGAAGAACATCAATATTCGTTTAACAGAAAAAGATCTTCAAAAACTCAAAGCCAGATCAGTGGAGACAGGTTTACCTTATCAGACTTTGGCCGCTGCAGTGCTGCGTCAGTATATTGAACGAAAGGTTACATTAACTCTCTAGATGATAAAAACTTTTGACAATCAATCAGTATTTTGTTACAAATGGTAGGGTATAGATTTTTTAAATTTTATCCTTAATGGATAGCAAGATAAACAATAAATTTTCAACTGAAGATGCGCTTACACCTCTTGATGGGAGAAATCGTCATAAACTCAAAACATTAACCCCTTTTTTTTCAGATAGAGCATTAAATTATTATCGTGTGTTTGTTGAAATTGAGTATTTGAAAGCCTTATCTTCTTCTGGAACAATCCGCGAATTTACAAATAAAGAGTTTAATTTATTGACTTCATTTTTAGTCAAACTACAAGCAAGAGATGAAATAGGGCTTGATACGATTCGTCAAATAGAAAAGAAAACCAATCATGATGTTAAAGCAGTCGAATTATTTATTCAGAATGAGTTACAGAGGACTTCTTTGAAAGATGTTGTTTCTATGGTACATTTTGGTTTAACTTCAGATGATATTAATAACTGCGCATACGCATTGATGATAAAGCACTCTACTCAACAAGTTATTATTCCAAGCATTGATAAAATAATTGAAAACTTAAGTGAATTGATAAAATCTTCAAAAAATATTCAAATGTTGGGTCGAACACACGGACAACCTGCAGCGCCCACGATCTTGGGTAAAGAATTATTGGTTTTTCATCAACGTTTATTAGAAGAATTGGCAAACTTAAAAAAGTTGAACATAAAAGCGAAGTTAAACGGTAATACAGGTAACTTTAATGTTCATAAATTATTAATTCCAAAGACAAATTGGCTAGAATTTAGTCAGAAATTCATTAAGACACTTGGATTGACACCAGACTTGGTGACAACACAAATAGAGCCATATGACAGTTTGATTATTATGTTCGCGTCACTAATAAGAATTAATAATATTATAATAGGGCTTTGTCAAGACCTATGGCAGTATATTATGCTTGGTTATTTTTACCAACAGGTTATAAAAACCGAGACCGGATCAACTGCGCTACCATACAAAACTAACCCAATATATTTTGAGGGAGCAGAAGGAGGTTTTGGAATTGCCAATGCTCTTTTTGAATTTTATAGCAGGAAATTATCTTACTCTCGTTTACAGCGCGATTTATCTGACAGCACAGTGCGTCGTTCTTTTGGAATTGCATTTGGATATAGTTTACTATCATATCAAAGCGTTGAAGAAGGACTAAAAAGAATTTCACCTAATAAAAAAGTAATTGTAGATGATTTAATCAAACATATTGAAATTTTATCAGAGCCAATTCAAAATCTGCTACGATTGCGAGGGAAAATTGACGCTTATGAACAAGCCAAAAACTTTTTCCGTGGAAAAGAAATTACCATGGACGGATTGCATAATTTTATTATGGGTTTGGATTTGAGCGAAGCAAATAAAAAAGTTCTATTAAATTTGACACCGGAAAAGTATGTTGGGTATGCGGAGGAGATTATAGATATGATGCTTTCATTTAATAAATAAATTCAAATGTCAAAGATCAAATATCAAATCAATTTTAAAATTCAAAGCACAAAAAGATTTAGTAATTAATAGATTGTAATATCGCTTTTTTGGATTTTGTCATTTGGACTTGATTTGAATCTTTAAATTTTGTTATTTGTTATTTTTAATATATGAAAAATATAAACTTTCCTCTTGTTGTAATCGGCGCGCAGTGGGGAGATGAAGGTAAGGGGAAGGCAGTTGATATCTTGGCAAAACAGGCTGATTATACTGTTCGTTTTAATGGTGGGAATAATGCCGGGCATAGTGTGGTTGTTAACGGAGAAAAATTTAAATTGTCTTTACTCCCTTCAGGAATTTTATGGAAAAAACAATTGATGTTATCACAACATGTTGTAATCAATCCCGCAGTTTTACTAAAGGAAATTGATTTTTTTATTAAGCGTGGTTTATATCCAAAGCTAACGATTGATTCTCGTGCTCATGTGGTGATGCCATATCATCAAGAATTGGACGCTGCAACGGAAATTTGGAAAGGAAAGAAAGCTACTGGAAGTTTACATTTAGGAATAGGATATTGTTATGAGGACAAAAACAATCGTTTTGGAATCAGAATGGAAGATTTGATAGATAAAAAACAGTTAAAAGAAAAACTAACTGAATTTTTTCCGATTAAAAAACGACAGATAGAGTTGGTTTATGGACAGAAAACAAAGTCAACCGTTGAAACGATCTATAAAGAATTTGTTATCTACGGACAAAGACTTAAACAGTATGTTGGTGATGTTTCAACAATAACTGCCGAAAAAATTAATACAAAAAAATTTTTATTTGAAGGTGCGCATGGGACTTTTCTTGATGCTGTATTTGGTACTTATCCATATACAACTGCAGTAAACACAATCTCTGGAGCAGTCTTTGCTTATGTTGGCTTTCCACCGCAAGCAATAAATACTCTTGGAATTGTCAAGGCTTACACGACACGAGTGGGGAATGGACCTTTTCCAACAGAATTATTTAATCAAACTGGTGATAAGATACGTTCAGTTGGTGGTGAGTTTGGAACGGTTTCCAAAAGGCCACGTCGTTGTGGATGGCTGGATATTCCATTAATCAAAACTGCACATCGACTTTCAGGATTCAATAAACTGGCAATTACAAAGCTTGATGTATTGTCAGGAA
>PFTH01000071.1:6423-10855 GCA_002789465.1 Candidatus Roizmanbacteria bacterium CG_4_9_14_0_8_um_filter_34_12
ACTTGATGGAAAGCTACTCAAAACCCTACCTCCACAAATTAAAGATTTTTATCGTTGTCAACCGGTCTATAAGATTTTTCAAGGTTGGAAGACAGACATTTCTAAATGTCGTAAAATTTTCCAGTTACCAAAAGCAGCGAAAAAGTATTTAAGTTTTATAGAAAAATCAATTGGAGTTCCGATACAATACGTTTTTGTTGGACCGGGGAGAGATGAGACGATAGAAATATAGACCAACGTCATTCTGGTAAGCGAACGAAGCCGAGCTTGACTCGGCGAAGAGAGCGCATCCAGAATCTAACGATGATTCTGGACAAGTCTTTCGACAAGCTCAAGACACTGAGCAAAGTCGAAGTGCCAGAATGACATTTTGATTTTTAATTATTAATTTTTATAAACAATAATGAAATTACAAGAAGGTTTGACATATGATGACGTATTATTAATTCCTCAACATTCGTTTATTAATCATCGCTCGGATGTTTCAACCGAATCTTATTTGACAAGAAAAATAAAACTACAGATTCCGTTTGTTTCTGCCAATATGGATACGGTTACTGAATCAGAAATGGCCATTGCTATGGCGCGTGAGGGTGGGATTGGTATAATCCATCGCTTTATGACAGTTGCAGAACAGGTTGAGCAAGTAAATTTAGTTAAACGTCATGTTGGGTTTGTGGTTGAGTCTCCCTACACCATCACTCCGGATACAAAATTAGCAAAAGTTTGGGCATTATTACGAAAGACCGGAGTGAACAGCTTTATTGTTGTTGATGAAAAGAATCATGTTGTGGGTATGCTTGGGAAACGTGATTATAAATTTGAGTCAAATAGGAATAAAACAGTCTTCGAATTAATGACTCCTTTGAAGAAATTAATTCTAGGAAAACAAAAGACTTCAATTAAAGAAGCTAAGCAAATCTTCATTAAATATAAAATTGAAAAATTGCCACTCGTGGACAATAATCGTGTTTTGATTGGATTAATCACTGCTCGTTCAATCATTAATTTCGAAAAATATCCACATTCAACCAAAGATGAATTGGGACGTTATCGTGTTGGAGCTGCAATTGGGGTGGTTAATGATTTTATAGAGCGAGCTGAAGCATTGGTCAATGCAAAAGTTGACGCATTGGTTGTAGATGTGGCGCATGGACATAATGATGTCGCTCTTCAAGCTGTGTCACAGATTAGAAAAAAATTTAAAAACATAGATATCATTGGTGGTAATGTGGCTACAAAAGCAGGGGTTTTGGATCTAATTAAAAGGGGAGTAGATGCAGTTAAGGTCGGAATTGGTCCAGGTGGATTATGCACGACTAGAATTGTTGCCGGTGTTGGAGTTCCTCAATTTACGGCGGTTCAGGAATGTTCCTTTGCTGCAAGAAAAAAAGGTGTTCCCATTATTGCCGATGGTGGCACAAATTTCCCTGGTGATATTGCCAAAGCACTGGCTGCTGGCGGATCAGCTTGTATGTTGGCCGGTTGGTTTGCCGGAACCGATGAAAGCCCGGGAGGTGTGATTATGCGTAAAGGCATGAAGTTTAAGGTGCATCGCGGTTCTGCATCGTTTTTAGCCATCGCTGATAGAAAGATTGAGTTGGAAAATCATACGGAAAATCAATTGAATTCGATTGTTCCTGAAGGAGTTGAAGCCTTAGTTCCTTACAAAGGCAGAGTTGCAGACGTGATTTATCAGCTGCAAGGAGCGCTTCGATCTGGAATGAGCTATTGTAACGCTAAAAGTATAAAAGAGCTATGGAAAAATGCGAGATTCATTAAAATCACCGAAGCCGGTTTCCGTGAAAGCAAATCGCACAATGTGCAAGAAATATAAAATTGACATTTAGTATACATTGTTATAAAATATAAAATGAAAAAGTTTGAATGGAATGAAAAAAAGAACGATTGGTTAAAGAAACGTCGTCATATAAGTTTTGAAGAAGTTGAGTTTTCGTTAAAAGAGGGAGGACTTGTAGATAATACAAGGAATCCAAATGGAAAAAAGTATCCGAAACAAAATATTTATATTATTGAGATTAATAAATATGCTTATATCGTTCCATACGTTGAAGATGAAGATAAAATATTTTTTAAAACAATTATTCCAAGTCGTAAAATGACAAAAATTTATAAATTAAAATCAAAACAAACATATGAAAATAAAAGATATGAAACTAACAAAAGAAGAAAAGCAAATTTTAAAAGATGTTGAGTCGGGAAAGTACATTAGCGAAGGAATTATTGAAGAGGAACGAAAGAGGCTTCAATTGATTGCACAAAACACAATTCAACTACGAAAAACAAAAAACGTGAATATTCGCATACGTGAAGATGATTTGAATAAGCTTAGAGCAAAAGCGCAAGCCAGTGGAATTCCTTATCAGACAATGATTTCTGTCTTAATTCGTCAATATACATCTGATAAACTGCAGATACAGATTTAAAATATAAAATATGGATGAAGAAATACCAAAACAAATAGGAAAAAGGTATGAAATAAAAAATTACGTTGAAAATACTCGACCACAATTAGGAAAAGAGCAGAGAGAGAGAGAGCAATACTTGGATTAGAGGTTTTAAATTTGGCCTTTGATGAATTGTCATACAGTGGTCAAACTTTACCACATGTTGTTTTCGCAGTTGACTTGAATATTAACGGCACTCTTCGTACTGGTGCATTTGCTCCAGAATGGGAAGGTAAGGATGGTCAACCGACTTTTTTTATGGATATAGGTAGTAATCCAGCGGATAAATTTTTTAGCGAAAGATTATCTGAATATCTTAGACAAAACGGTTGGAATAATGACATGCTTAATAAAAGTGCTTTAATTGATGCTTTTTTTGAAGAAGCATATCACTTTGTTGATTTTACTAAAGGCAAATTACCCAAGGGGATAGGAAGTTCAGGAATTTTAAAAGAATATGCAAAACATGAAAATCAACCCCATGAGATAGAAGCTCGTCATTTTGCGGAAGAAATGCGAGATAAATATTTCAACTCTTTGGTTTACGAAAAACCAAAGTTGTATTAATTTATTTACGAAAACTAAATATCAAGGAGTAGTTGATCTAGGCTGGTGAGTTTGATATTTGGAAGATCGAGTTTTTGTGCTCGTTGATCATACATATATACCAAATATAAAGAATGAGTAGATTTTATATTTAACTTATTAAATAAATTCAAAGACTTTGTTTCTCGAATGACATTGGTATCATTTAATTGATAACATACTTGAAGTGCTTGAAGTTGGTTGGCTATAACAAAATCAATTTCATGACCCCGTTCATCACGGCCATAGTAAATGTCTTTAATATTTTTTCTTGAAAAATGCTGAAAAACCACATTTTCAATTTGATCTTCCATGTCACTTTTTTGACTGAATAGATTATCTACAAAGTAGTATTTATTTTGTGTAGAAAATATCTCTTTGGTTTTATAAGAAAACTTTTTTACCTTATGAATAAGATATGTTTTTTCTAAATATTCAATATATATTTGTACTGTTTTAGAATCCAGTTTTTTTTCTTCACCCAAATTTCTGATCCATTTGGTTATATTGCGAGTACTGGTAACATTTCCCACATTTGTTTGTAAGAATTGGCTGACACTTTTTAAAACATCGGGATATTTTAAATTGAATCGTTTCAAAACGTCATTAATAATTATTTTTTCGGTGAGCGTTTCCTGATATGAAACTTTTTGTTCATTTGTCAAATTGAATGTTTCGACTAAACCTCCAAAATTGAGATACTGGTTCAAAAAATTTTGAATCTTGGATTTGTTCTCTGATAACTGAAAAATATTATTTGGGACAGGCACATTGTTCCAATATAAAAACTCTTTAAAAGAAAATGGAAAAATATGAAATTCAAGAATTCTTCCTCCTAAAGATGTGGAGAATTCGCTGGACAAAAGACGACTGTTAGAACCAGTAATAAACACGTTGTGATTGGTGCTGTCGTAAATGGTTCGGACAAAACTTTCCCACTGGTGTACATTTTGAATTTCATCCAAAAATAAATAAATAGGTTTTTGACTGTTTGCGTGGGATATAAACATTTCATACATATTCCGTAGTCCAATCAAACTTCTATTTTTTACGAGCCGATCATTTTCAAAATTGACAAAGAAAATATTTGTTTGAGGGACATCCAGCTTGTCTATTAAACGGCGATACATTTTTTTTAGCAAAAACGATTTTCCACTTCGTCTGATGCCGGTGATGGCTTTGAGAGGTTTGGAGACAGTAAGTAACTGGTAAAGCTGAAACTCATAAGAACGCACCACTGATTGCTTTTGGTCTATTTGAGATGATTCGGTAATAATTGTAATAAGTTCAGAATAAGTCATACAAGAAATTGTACTTTATTTGGGTAAAAAATGCAAGTTTGAGGAATCCATTCCCTATTTTCTTGCGATTTTGAGGAA
>PFTH01000093.1 GCA_002789465.1 Candidatus Roizmanbacteria bacterium CG_4_9_14_0_8_um_filter_34_12
GAATAATACAGAACAACAAAGTCAGGCGCCGACTGGTGCCTGATGCGAATGATGCGAATATGCAAATAATATCTTTTTCTCTTGGAGAGCTTCAGGCGAATTGTTATCTTCTTATTAAAGACAAAGAGTGTTTGTTGATTGATCCGGCTGATGATGCAAATTTTCTTTTGGAAGAAATTACGCGAAGGAATTTAAAATTGGTTGGTTTGTTGGCAACTCATGGACACTTTGATCATATAATGGCAGTTGGTGAAATTCAGCTGACCTATCCGGAAATACCCTTATATATAAATCTTAAAGACGAGTTTTTATTGGATAGACTACAGGAAACAGCAGAGTATTTTCTCGGACATAAGATAGCTATTATTAAGCCTAAAAAAATATCAGCAGTTCCGGAGAACGAATTAAAAATTTTTCGCCTCGCTGAAGCTTCGGCGAAGCGGGCAAATTTCAAAATAAAAATTATTCTTTCCCCTGGTCACACACCAGGAAGCGTTTGTTTTTATTTTGCCGACGATAAAATATTATTTTCCGGAGATCTAATTTTTAAAGATGGGATTGGTCGTTATGATTTTTCCTACAGCAATAAAAAACAATTGTTTGATTCTATTAACCTAATAACAAAAACAATACCTGAAGATGTGATAATATATTCGGGACATGGGGAAAAAACAACAATAAAAACCTTTAAAACTTATTGGAATAAAATACTTTAGTTAATTAATTAACTAAAGTAATAGTAGAGGAACTATCAATTAATTCGATCAAATCTTTTCGTTGATTTTTTACTTTTTGATTAATTACTTGATTAAAAATTCTGTTAAGAATTTTGCCAACTTGTGGTCCAGGTTTGATTTTCAGTTCTTTCATAATGTCGTTTCCGTTGATTTTTAGATCCGTTACTTTAAAAGGTTCTTTTTGTACTTCAACTAAGCGTTTTTTAAACAATTCATAACGCCAGGAGGACGGTTTTGCTCCTGATCCAATCCGATCTCCTGTACGCAAATCCAACATATCCGGTAAATATTCTTTTCCCACCTCTCGGATAAAACGACGCACTGCTTTGTCAGTTTGAATTTCGGAAACTGTGAATTGATGGTATTTTACCAAACGCACAAGTCTTTCTTTATCTTTATTTGATAAGCGCAATCGATCAGCGATTTTCTCTACCATCCAAGTACCAACAACTTCATGATTATAAAAAGTAATAATATTAGTTTGTAAATCTTTTTTAAATGTTTTTGTTTTTCCAACATCATGTAATAGTGTTGCAAGACGTGTAATTGGGTTTTTTGAAGGACAATGTTTAAGAGCCATGACAGAATGCATTCCTACGTCATAAATATGGTGACGTTTTGGGCTTTTTTGTGGAACTGTAAAACATATTTCTAATTCCGGTAAGATATAGTGCAATAATCCGGTGTTATGAAGAAAAAGAATTCCATCATCCGGATGATCACTGGCAATGATTTTTAATAATTCGTCACGAATTCTTTCCCAAGAAACATTTTTTATTAAAACTGAGTTTTTTGAAATCGCTAAACGGGTTTTTTCTTCAATCAAAAAACCCAGTTGTGAGGTAAGTCGGACAGCTCTCATTAATCTTAATGCATCCTCTTTAAACCGTTTGTCTGCATCGCCCACTGCTCTGATAATTTTATTTTTTAAGTCATCTTGCCCATGATACGGATCAATAATTTTTTTCCCATCGAAAGCAATCGCATTAATTGTAAAGTCACGACGTGCCAAATCCTCTTCTAGAGTTTTAGCCCATTTAATTTTTTCCGGATGACGATTGTCTTGGTAGTCTGATTCAAGACGAAATGGGGTTATCTCTAATAATATTTTTGATTTTTGATCTTTGATTTTTGACATTGGAACTGTAACGGTTCCATAAACATTATTATAAAAACCATCAGGAAACATTTTCAATATTTCTTCAGGTTTTGCATTGGTAGTAAAATCCCAGTTATCTGTTGATGTATCCAATAATAAATTACGTACAGCACCCCCGACCAAATAAATTTGGTATTTCTTTTTTTCAAAAACCTGCATAAATTTTGCAATATC
>PFTH01000140.1:0-714 GCA_002789465.1 Candidatus Roizmanbacteria bacterium CG_4_9_14_0_8_um_filter_34_12
ATGGAATTATCACCTTGCTTCATAATATTTATTAATGCCAATGCGGGATGATATGTTCTTAAAATATATTATTACGCAACTTGTTTAATATCTTTTTCTTTACTCAAATCTCCTTGTATTAAATATACTTTTCCATTTTTTAATTCGATTTCTTTTTTAACTAAATAGGCTTCTTTCTCACCTTGAAAATAATGGAGAATTATAATGAAACCTTCTTGCGCAAGTGTTTTTGCTGTGGCCGCTCCTATCCCTTTTGATGCCCCTGTTATTAGTGCGATTTTTTTCATGAAATATTATTTTGATAAATGTTTTTAATTGTAAGCAGCAATCTCTTTTTGTATTCTTTTAGTTTTCCCTTAGTTGGTATTGATTTTTCTGAGTTTCTTATGCTTTTATCCACAATCCAAACAGGCATGGTCGGGTTTGGATCGTTTTTATATCGAGGGAATATGTGCCAATGAACGTGTTCCGCTTCATTTCCTAACAATTCATAATTAAGTTTTTTTGGATGAAAAGTCTTATATACGGCTTCACCAATAACACTTACTTCTTTTAGCAGTGTTTGTTTAGAACTCTTAGGAAGCAAATGCAGTTCAGACGAATGGATTTTAGATAAAACTAAAGTGTATCCTTTATAAAATTGATTATCTCCTAAAACAACATAACTTGACTTAAGTTCTATAACAAAATATGGATTCTCTCCTTTTTTTATAA
>PFTH01000140.1:727-8713 GCA_002789465.1 Candidatus Roizmanbacteria bacterium CG_4_9_14_0_8_um_filter_34_12
GCATATAAGACAGTCTTTTTTTATTTTAGGCATGATGTTTAATATTGTTACCGTGAAAATTTATATGAACTTGTAGGTCTTCAGGTGTTGCAAAATGATACCAATTATCATGATATTTTTCTATCATGTATTCAACCCCATGTTTAATCGCCTCATTTAATACAGGAGAAATATTTAATTCAGAAGAGGGCACTTCTTTCAGAAGATGAAGGGTCCTCTGATCAAAATACCAAAGACTCATGTCGCGGAGCAGGGATGGATTTGTATAATCAAACGGGGGATAAGTCTGAATTTCTATAACTTTGTTGCCCTCTGTAGAAATTAATGCGTGTGTTGGAGCAGGCTTAATATCAATCGCACCTGATATTACTCCATATATCTCATTTGGCGGAGCTGTATTAAATATTTGTACCATGTTTGAATACTGACTAGAATGTATAGTAACATCTGTTCCCATAACAAAAAATGGTCCTTCTAATAAACCATCAGCTAAAAGTAAACGTTTTCTAACTTCAAGATGTCTAGAATCATGAACATATTCTAAATGAATATTTCTATATCGATTACCAAATGCCTTTGTAATATCCTCACCTCTATATCCTGTTGCAATTACAACTTTTGCAGATCCAAATTCAGATTGAAGACCTTCAAAAATATAATGGAGAATAGGTTGTCCTTCAACTCCAAGCATGCTTTTTTGGCAATTTTTTGTTAGAACGTTCATTCTACTACCTAATCTGCCAGCTAAAACAACTGCGCTAATCTCAGGTTTCATAATACTTTACTTGAAACCTCAGGCGTTAGCCCGAGGAGGCAAGTTAATTCCGATGTGTATACATCGGACAAGTTTTAACTTGTAATCTATTTAAAACCCCGAGCGTAAGCTCGTGGGTTGTTTATATTTTATGATAATAGCATTTTATTTCCTCTCCCATATCCTATAGAATTAATTTAAATCAATTAAAGAAAGATTATTTGCGAAAATCAAGCGAAGTTTCTATTTTTTAAAATACATTAAATAAAATGCAAATTTGTATATACAGTCAATATGTCTTACTTAATCATTGCAAGGAGCTCTTTTGGTGTAACCACACGCATTTCTTTACAAAGGGACTGTATTTTTGGAGTATGAAGATGTTTTTTATCAAGCGTAACTAAATATTCACAATTAGTTGATAAAGCACCAACAAGCACATGAATATCTTTTTCTTCAACTTTTCCTATCCACGGATGAATGTCCTCATAGGGAATATCATTACAAACAATAAAATGATTATTGATAATTAGATTATTAATGTTTGTTTGGGAGACACGGTCTATTTTTATTATATTTGTGCTCAATTCGTCAATCACCGTTTGGCTTGTTATTCCCTGAATTATTCCTTTTTTAACATGTTCAATGAGAACATAAGAGCCTCCTTTTGATGAATATAAAGCAGAAAACAAAACAGAAGTATCAAAAAAAACTAATGTTCTAGTCATAATCATAATTTGTCATCACTGACAAACTGCAACAATTCTTTCTTTGAATATATTCTATAAGGTGCAGTTTTTTTCAAAGGACGAATAAAGATACCGTCTTTTGTTTTTTCCGCTTGCACCATTTCTCCCTCTTGTATTCCAAACTCCATTCTCCACGTTTTTGGGATAGTGAGCATTCCTTTTCCAAGAACTCTCAACCATTCTGCCTGTGTTTGAATCTGTAATCGACTCATTTTCTATAATGTTAACTTTCTAACTTTCAGAATTATAAACAATTTTACTATCTTTTGTCAAGTACTAATTTTTTGTCTTGCTACCAATCCACCGCTTCGGTGGAACTGTTAATTTGTCTTGGATATTTTAAATAGAAAATCGATAAGCTGGAATAAAAAATACTTTCACTCCTCCAATTTTTACTTCTTTTTCAATATCTTTTGTAATCACGTAGGCCTTATTTGGCTGATATTTATTAAAAAAACTATATAAACTTTTTCCTATGACTGGAGAAGATGAATATTTAACTTTGATGGGAATAATGTTACCTTGTTTTTCAATAATAAAATCGACTTCTGCTCCACTTTTTGTTCTCCAAAAATTGATTCTCGTTGTGATTTTCTGATTACTAGATAGTTTTGTAAAAATATAGTTTTCAACCAGTGCGCCAATATCTTGTCTTTTGTCAAAAGAGCGGAAATCTCCCAAAAGATAGTTTCTAAAACCTAAGTCAAAAAAATAAACTTTGGGATTTTTCACTAATTCTGTTCTTTTGTTAGTCGAATATGGTCTGACCAGATCAACGATATATGTTTTTTTGAGAATTTCTAGATGTTTTAAAAGTTGTTTATATGGCAATCTGCTGAGAGTAGATAATTCATTGTAATTGATTAAATTTCCAATCTGGGTTGCTAATAGTTTAGTAAGAAGAATTAATTCATCCTCGGTGATCAATGTTAATAAATCTTTGATATCTCTTAATAGATAATTTTCAATAATTCCTTCAAGAATTTTTTCTTTCTCTGTTTTTGATTTGGTTAAAACAACCGCTGGATAACCACCATAAATAAGATATGTTTCGAAGTTTTTCATTAAATGATATTTGATGATCTGGCTCAATGGTTTATTGAGTGAGTATACGTTAAAAAGCGATTCATTTGTGGCTAATAAAAACTCTTCAAAAGAAAATGGTGATAATTTGAAAGTAACCATACGCCCAACCATATATTTCCCGGTCTGAAAAGTTAACTCCAAAGAAGATGAACCTGAGATGAGAAACTTTTTGTCTGTTGTATCATAAAGAAATTTCAGTTTTTGCCCTCCCTCTTTTGCATAATGAAATTCATCGATGATTAAAATGTCATAATTTTGATAAAAAGCCATAAACTCTTCAAGATCATTAAATAATTGTAAACTTTGTTTATTTTCAAAAGTGATATAAGCAATTTTTTTATTCTTTTTTATTAGATTTTCTTGTAAGTGCTTCAAAAGAGTAGTTTTTCCAGACTGGCGTGAACCAAGTAAAGAAATAACTTCACGTCTATTGATAAAAGGGAGTATTTCTGTCTCAATTATTCTTTTAATATAAATTTTAGCAGGGTTGTTATTATCCATGAATAAATTTTAGCAGGGTTATTTTCTATTGTCAAGCTGACTTTCCAAATAAATATAACATTTCCCCCAAAATGCAAATTGAAGCAGTGAAATCTTACTCTCCAATTTCTTCTGCCAATCCACCGCGGCGGTGGAAATGATAGTTTTATTATGTTTAGTGCAATTCAGATCATTAACGTCAGATTTTCGTTTCCCTCTTTAACTGATGAATTTTAAATAATTATTCTGATTAATTAATTCAAATGAAGAATTAGAATAAGTATTTATCCAACTTAAAGGTGCTTTAACTTTTTTTTTGCCATATTTAAATTCATAACCAAAAAGCTTATTCCCTTTCTCCTCTACATAATCAATTTCTGCTCCGGTATGCACCCTCCAGAAAAACGGTGAAAATGAAATTTTTTGATAAGTCAGTTTCTTTTGTCTTTCTGAAATGATAAAGTTTTCCCATAGCTGTCCTATATCATTACGATTGTTCATCGCTTTAAAATCATCAATTACCATATTGCGTATTCCCAAATCATAAAAATATATTTTGTCCATTTTAGTGACTTCTTTTCGAAGATTCCTGCTAAAACCGGAAAGGCGAAAAATGATAAAAGCTTTTTCCAGTAAATCAATATAATGTTCTATAGCTTCACGACTTATACTTAAAGAGTTACTCAATTCTTGTATTGAGACTTCATCTCCCACTTGAAACGCCAGTAGTTTGAGCAGATCTTTTACTTTTGATGTATACTTGATAGACGCCAGTGCAAAAACATCCTTATATAAATATGATCGACCAATCTCTTTCAAAAGATCTTCTTTAGAATTGTTATTTATTGTCGTAAATATTTCGGGATAGCCACCATAAATCAACCATTGGTTTTGTAAATTGTTTAATTCAAAAGAATTATAAGTATGTTTTTTTAATTCTAACCAAGAAAGAGGATGCAATAGGAAAGACCAAATTCTTCCAGTTAAAGGTTCAGAGATTTTATTAGCTATCTCAAAAGAAGAAGATCCCGTTGCAATTATTTTTAAATCTGGCAATCCGTCACATAGGATTTTCAAATTTATTCCTATATTAGGAATTCTCTGAGCTTCATCGATAACAATCATCTGATACCCCTCTACTAAAGACTTCATTTTGGACAGGTCGCGGCTTGAAAATACATCAATATATTTTTCTTCATCGGCATTGATAGAAAGTGTTTTATATTGAAGATTTTGAATTATTGAATCTACCAACGTGGTCTTGCCCACTTGACGAGCGCCATAAATTACTACGGCTTTAGAAAACGTTTTAAGCTTATTAATTATTTGAGATTCTAATTCCCGTGGAATAAACATGAAGACAATGATAATAGAAATCTTAAGGTTTGTCAAGAGCAAACGACGCTATTTTCTATTATTCACCTTCATTAATAACGCCATTTAACATTGTTATTTAACTGAAAGACTCACTTCTCTTAAAATGTCATTTTTCCCAAAATGCAAATGATGTAACTGGTGCTTCTAAAAAATCGAGTAAGAAGGGGAGAGATAAACTATTCTATGATAATAATCCAAACAAAATTAGGGGAATTTTATTGTTTTGAGAAACGCCAGGGTAAACAACTAAATATTTTTTATATTGATCAGAAATCCCTTTAAATTGGGAAAAACCTTTTTTTTGCCCACCAATTTCAAAAATATATTTATTTCCATTAAAAATAAAAAGATAGTCAGGAGTTTTTGCTCCCCGTTTAGACTTAAGATAGTATAAAGGCTGGTTAAGATAACCTATTGATTGGGTAAAAAATTCTTCTCTTAAAGCGCCCCTTAACTGTTCATCGGTCAACCGGTAATTAAAAACCTGCCGAAAAGGTAGGGTCAAAACAATTTTTGGTTCTTTAATGACGCTTGATGAAAAAGGGAAGATTGACTTTAAAAGATAGCCTTTTTCCAGATAGTCAACATACTGTTTGGCTTTATATTTGGTAATGGCGATATTTTTGGAAAGAACAGAATAATTAATATCTGATATTGGAGTATTAGCAATAAAATTTATAATGTTTTTCATCGCTTCAATGTCTATTCTGGTAAGGTTGCTATAGCAAAATAGATCTTTTTCAATGATCTTTTCTGCCACCTGCTTAACCAATTGATGTGACGGATCATCGAGCATAAAAGGCAAAGGTTGAGAAAGATAGTCATTAAAATAGGCCTCTTGCTGGTAAAATTTTTGAAAAAGTTTTTTGTAATTCTTAATAATATCTTGAAACTTTAACGGGGACAGTCTTTGAGAAAATTTGAAGTCAAGATATTCGCGCAGAGAAAAAATAGGCAGGTCAATAATCTTGACTCGACGAGACAGATCAGATTTTAATGATAAGATATTTAGTGAAATCGAACTGGTAAAATAAACCTTAACTTTTAAAAAATCAGAAATAAGTTTTAATTGTCTTGACCAATCTTTTAAATAGTGAATCTCATCGATCAAAAGATTTTTAATTCGGTAATTTTTGATTAAAAAATCAGCCAATTCATAAAGGTTAATATTATCTATGGAGTCACCGGATAGATAAAAAGAAGAAGATAGTTGATTTAAAAGTTGGCATAAAAGGATTGTTTTTCCACTGCCTCTTAGGCCGGAAATACCAATAATCGTGTTTTTGTTTTTTTCCATCAATAACCGATCAAATAAATATCTTTTTTTTAGATAGACCCTACCTTTTTCTTTTGCCTGTTGGTTTAGCCTTAAAAGAGGCTCGATTTTTTGATTATCCATACCTTTTGTAAAATCATTTTACAGAATGTATGGTATTCTGTCAAGAGGGAGTTGTTTTAATAACATTTTCCCAAAATGCAAATTTAAGCAAAACAAATAAGTTTTATTAGTAACGGGATTGTCCTTCATTTGAATTGTTTAATTTGCCATGGGAAAATATAATGTTTATCTTTTTTTTCACCTTCAAGAGCAATTACACGCCACTTGGCAAGATGATATTTCTTCAAAAATGACTTAATCGCGCTTTGGTTGAATTGATTGAAGCTGGTTTTTATCTCAATCGGCAACAGTTGTTTCTCATCATTAACAATAAAATCAATCTCTTGCTTATGTTTGGTCCGCCAAAAATAAATAGAGGATCTCCCATACTGTCTTACAAGTTCTCCAAATATATTTGTTTCAA
Source organism: Candidatus Roizmanbacteria bacterium CG_4_9_14_0_8_um_filter_34_12 (assembly GCA_002789465.1). GTDB lineage: Bacteria > Patescibacteriota > Microgenomatia > UBA1406 > GWC2-37-13 > UM-FILTER-34-12. Next base: position 6,976 of record PFTH01000140.1, read on the forward strand.
ATACAGACCCCAACAATGTCTTTTGAAACGTATGAAACCAAAGCATAGAGACAAGACCGCTGTCAAAGAAAAAAATCTTCGGATTTTTGCTAATTTCAACCGAAGCGCTTTTACTGTAAGGAGCAACAAGTTTAATGACATATGTTTCTTCAAGAATTGATAGATATTTTTGTAAAGTGGGAAAGGAAATATTTGTTTCTTTTGAAAGTGAAGCCATATTAAGGAGATTGGACGATTGAGATGCCAGTATGTACAACAGATTATTAAACTTCTTTATATTTTCTATATGGCCTAAATCTTTAATGTCCTTTCTAATATAGGTGTCAATAATCTGTAATAGAATTGTTTTTTTCTTTTCTTCTTCCTGTTCGAGGACGATTTTTGGATATCCGCCATAGATGACATATTCCCGATAGAGATTTTTAAGTTCCAGAATGTCCTTTCCAGTTTTTACTTCAGGAATAACAATATTTTTTCCTTTAAAAGTTAAGAATTCTTTAAAAGAGAGATTGTATATTTCAAAATTAACAGTTCTCCCAACAAGAGAATCCTTAAATTTTGTTTTAATATCAAAGCTGGATGACCCAGATACTAATAAATGGATATTTTTATAGTGGTCGGCAACTATCTTAATAAAAGAAGAAGGATTGTCAAGATATTGGATTTCATCAATAAGAACGTGTATTGTCTCGTTTTCTTTATATCCTTTTGCTTTAATCATCTGGATAAAATTATCAACTCCTTTATTTATTTCAATAAGTAAGTCGGGGTATTCTAAATCAAAGTAAAATACTTGTTTATTTTGTTTTTTTAAGTATTGCTCGATATATAAGAGGATATATGTTTTTCCTACTTGGCGAGAGCCATGAAGAACAACAACAAAATCATCTTGAAGATATTTTTTTATTTGCTCGAACACGCTCCTTTTATATATATTAATAGTGTCACTCATATTAAAGTATGTTTTAATGATAGTACTTTTTTTTATAAAGTCAAGTTCAAATCAATCTATGGTTATTTATAGAAAAGAATAAGTTCAATTTTTAAGCCAAACAATTCTTCTAATGATTTCCATCTACTTATTATATAATATACATACATATGAAAATTCCCAAATCTCTTCATGGTTATTTTTGGGATGTGGATGTGAGAAAACTTGATCCGGAAAAAAAGCCATATTTTGTGATCAACCGGCTATTGGATAAAGGTGATTTTAAAGCAATACGTTGGGTAATGAAAAAATACAGTAAAAAACAAATCAAAGAAACATTTGAAAAAATACGAGATTTTAACGTCAAGGTCGGTAATTTTTGGTCTTTATTTTTAGAAATTCCCGCAAAAGATATTGTATGTTTACAACCGTCTTATCAAAAAATGCGCAGAATGCATTGGCCATATTAGGAGAAAGTGGTGTTTTACCTAAAAAAACTTATTTAGCCGGCGGATCTGCATTGGCACTTCAATATGGTCATAGGATCTCCATTGATTTTGATTTTTTTACTCCACTTCATTTCAAAGAAAAAAAAATCGCTAAACAGTTGGCAACAATAGGTAGTTTCGAGATAAATAGAATAGAAGCAGATACAATCTTGGGTGAATTTAATAAGATTAAATTTAGCCTCTTTACTTATAGTTATTCTTTGGTTAAAGAACCGATTATAGTGACCGCAAAACGAAATGTCATCCCCATGAAGATGGGGATCCAGTCTATAATTACCTTATTTATAATCAATTATAT
>PFTH01000056.1 GCA_002789465.1 Candidatus Roizmanbacteria bacterium CG_4_9_14_0_8_um_filter_34_12
CAAAAAAATTTTATCAAACAACACTCGCTCAATACCAAACTCAAGTTAATACTGTAAACTATGAACAAGTCTGCACGCTTGGAAAGGCTGCTTTAGATTTGTTTGTTAAAACGGGTAATACTGCTTATAAAAATACGGCAATTGATATGTGGAATAATCAAAAAGTTTCTGCAGTCGGTCAAAAGCAAGAATTTTCTGTTCTTAAGGCAAAGGTAATCTGTGGTTTATTTGCTAATCACCTATCTCTATTGACCGATGACGATCAGTATCGAGTTGTCAAAAAAGAAATTATTAACTTATTACTAGCTAATAATTACAATTCCCAAGATGGTAGTTTTTTTGAAAAAATAAATGAAAAAATATATAAGCGCTCAACCGAAAATGCCTTAATTGCCGGACTGCTATTAGAATTTGATTCGCTTAAATGAAAAAATTGCGCATTATTACACTAGTTGGATTATGTTTTATCAGCTTAATAATAATTATCGCATCGTTTCTCCAACAATCCAATCTACTTTCCAACAAACAAACCACTATTACCAAGGCTGAAGAAGACTTCTGTTGTCCAGGAGGATGTTGTGATCAGTGCACTTATAGTAATTCAATGCCTGGTTGTCCAGACTTTTGTGCAGCACATCCGGGCGACGCTCAATGCCTTCCTCCACCACAACCTACCACAGGACAAAGACCAACTGATGTTCCTGGAAATCGAACTTGTGGTACTAGCTGTACTGAAACATGCAGTCCTGGAGGTGGTTGCTCAAATGGACCATGTGTATGGTATGCAAATGGAGATTGTCGTCGTGCTTGTAATTGTCGTGGTGAGTCAGCCACCAGTTATTCATGTGAACCATGTAAAAACGATTGTCCGGCTAATCCTCCACAAACCGGCGTTGCTAGTTGTAGTCGTAATGTTTGTTCACCCCGTGGCTGCTCATTTTATAAATGTACCACGGTTAATTATGTCCCTGGTGCAGGTGGTTGTAATCTACCAAACGAGTGTATTGGTGATCAAAATTGCCAAAACTGCAGCACCACTCCTCAGCCAACCGCCACACCAATCCCTCCATCTCCAACACCGGTCCCACCAACTGCTGTTGTGACTGCGCCTCCGGCACAAAACCTTTCTCAAAAAGCCGGTACACCAAGCAAACCAACGCAAGCATGGATGTGTTTGGATACGGAGTTTTGTTATAAAAGCGCTAATTGTTCAAAGATTGATGGAGTTGATTATGTCCACCGTGTCCGTTTAAAAAATATGGATGATGCCAAACTGCAATCAAACACCCGCACATATATTTTTGAATGTCTACAAACTGACGTAGGTTACCGCTGTACAAGCGGAAATAGCGCAATTGATAATGAAATTGTTGGAACCAGCTATCTTGATTCAATGTTAAGCGATTATGGTTATAGTTTTATTAAATTAACCGCTTCGGACGGGAATACGTCAGTTAGTCAACCGCTCACAACCGGAGCAAACGGTGAACTTGGTCCCTATGAATGGGAAAGCACGACAATCAATAATATGGGAAGAGTTTTTTTTGCAGTTCAAAATATCGCCGGATCAGATGCAATAGACGCAGAAGGGGCGCTGCATCAAGGTACGGTTACATTCGAAGGAAAGGGCGGACAAGTCTGTCTTCTTATAAAATATGATCCACATGGAATCGTACTCGATCAAAACACCAATCAACCAATTAGTGAAGCTTTGGTCACTTTATTGCAAAAAGATGCGCGAGGGGATTTCAAACCGACCACAAGTAAAAGCTTAATTGGTGGAATAATCAATCCTACTTTGACGGATAAGAATGGTGCTTTTGCCTTTATGGTTCCCGGTGGCATTTATCAAATCAAGGTAGAGAAGTCCGGATATCATCCCTATTTATCTCCTGAAATCGCTCAAAAAGATAAATCCGAATATCTTGAAGTAACTTTACAAAGATTATCTTTGATAGAAAAACTCACACAATTTATCTTCAACCATCATCTTTGACTTTATAACTTTAAAAACTTTATAAACT
>PFTH01000203.1 GCA_002789465.1 Candidatus Roizmanbacteria bacterium CG_4_9_14_0_8_um_filter_34_12
TCTTCACTGTTTCTGTTTTCTTTTCCATCTCAACGGGTTTGCTTACTAGGAGTTTTTTTAATAAGTATTCAATACAGGCGACAGAATCGTCGTTCGCAATGACCGGATATTGAATTAAGTTTGGGTCAGTGTTAGTGTCGGTAATTGCAACAACTGGGATATTGAGTTGTTTTGCTTCTCTAAGTGCATTTTTTTCATGTTTAGGATCGAGAATAATCAAAAAATCCGGTCGACGGGTTAATAACTCAATTCCTCCATAAAATCGTTTTAATCTTAAAAGTTGTTTTTTAAGTTTGAACTGTTCATGTTTTACGAATTTACTCCAATCTCCATTGGTTTGACCTTCCTGAAGCTTTAACATTGTTTTTACGTTTTTTATGACAGAATCAAAGTTTGTTAGAAGACCTGACATCCACTTATTTGCAATGAATGGTATTTTATTTTCAATTGCCATTGGTGTAACAATTTTTGCACTAATTTTTTTTGTAGCTACAACTAAGGGAATTTTATCGTTTGCGATCTGTTCTTTAATATATGTAACAGCAAGATTAAGTTGTTTTGCGGTTTGAGAAAGATCAATTATTGATGTTCCATTCACAAATGAATGGATAAATGGTCGGGCTTTAGGATGAACTCGACTTTTTTTATGCCCGAGGTGTAATCCAAGGGCGAACATTTCCTTGACTTGTTTTTCAACATCAGCTTTTTTAATCATAAGTTGTTATTTTAACAGTAGCGATTTATATTTTCAACACCTTTACTAATTAGTTTGTCCAGTATTGGTTAGAAGCTGTTTGAAAATTTTATTGACAGCTTCATAAGTGTCTATAATGAGAACTGATTTTTATGGTTAGATTCAGTTTTCAAACAGGCTCTTATATTTTTAATTTCTTAAGAAAATCTTTAAATGGGTCTTTTATGGCTGGGTGTGTAAGAGCAAACTCTACTATTGTCTTCATATACTCTAATTTATTACCCGTATCATAGTATTTACCATTTTCGATTTCGCAGGCGTAAACTGGAATACCTTTCTTTCTCAAAATGTTAATTGCATCAACTAACCAAATTTCTCCTCCTTTTCCTGGCTTGACATTTCGTAATGCAGGAAAAATATCCGGTGGTAATATGTAGGCTCCATGAGTAGCGAGATTCGACGGTGCTTCATCGGGAATAGGTTTTTCGATAATTTTTTTTATTTTGTATACCTTACCTTCAACATGTTCTAAGTCAGCGATTCCATAACGACTAAGGTGGTCTTTTGTTTCAATGCGAACTCCAGAAATCATAACACCACCATATTTTTCCCATGCTTTCATCATTTGTTTTAAGCGTGGCGGATTAGAATGAATAAACTCATCTCCCCACATTACTGCGAAAGATTCTTTTCCGAGAATTGATTCAGCTGCAAGTACTGGGGTTCCATTTCCATAAGCTCCTTTTTGGCGCACATAAATGAAGTTAGCCAAATTTGCAACTTTATTAACTTCATCAAGCATATGTTCTTTTTTCCCTGCTCTAAGATTGTTTACGAGCTCGGCACTTGGATTGTCAAAATGATCCTCTATTGAGCGTTTACTATATCCCGTTACAATAATAACATCTTCGATTCCCGAATTCACAGCTTCTTCAACCACATATTGGATTACCGGTTTATCAACAATTGGAAGCATCTCTTTTGGCATTGCTTTAGTTTGCGGAAGAAACCTGGTGCCAAATCCAGCCGCAGGAATAATGACTTTGGTGATTTTTTTCATGGTTAACTTTAATTAGTAATTATTCGAAGATAAGCGTGACTTTATTTTTTATCAGTATTTTTTTGTCAATCATAGCTGAAATGATCGCAGTCCCTGGGGTTGATGAGGTAATGTGAAATGAAACCACTCCTTTATTATTTACAGATGTTGCCAGCTCTGGTTCAATCACATTTCCAAGGCTTGTGGTTAATGTAACTT
>PFTH01000151.1 GCA_002789465.1 Candidatus Roizmanbacteria bacterium CG_4_9_14_0_8_um_filter_34_12
CACTTGACATAATATCTACAAAATATTATTATATTCGTATGTTATATCAACAATCTATTTCCGCCAGACAAATGCAAAGAGAATATAAGACTGTATTTGATTGTGCCAATAAAGAAAAAACTCCAGTGGTGGTTTTTGCACATAACAAACCGTTAGGGGCAGTGATTGGCTTGGAGTTGCTCGAAAAATTACAGATGGATACAATCCTTAAAGAAGCGCTACAAGAATATAAAAAAGGGAAAACACGTACTATCAGTGACGCAAAAGAACTAGAGCAATATTTAGCTGAACTTGATAAATAGGAATAATGTCATTTCTTATGGTTAAGCTACAACTGTCGAATCGATATCAACACGAAGCTAAGCACTTTGTTAATAAGAATAAAACAAATCTTGACGCCATCAAAAAGACGCTTCGTTTGTTTTTGCAAAATCCATCCCACCCGAGTTTAAAGATGGAGAAACTTAAAGGAAGTCTTTATTGGACCATAAGAATAAGTTTGAGTAACCGTATTTTTTTTATCTGGATCGACAAAAAAACAGCTTTGTTAATTGATATTGGACCGCATGATAAATATAGAAAATTTTAAAATATTATTATGAAATTGAGTATCGGAATCGTAGGACTACCAAACGTTGGAAAAAGCACTTTATTCAACGCCATCCTGAAAAAATCCCCCTTCGCCCCGCAAAGCGGGGCTACGGAGGGACAAGCAGGTTGTGCTAAAATAGCAAATTATCCTTTTACTACAATCGAACCAAACGTAGGAGTTGTTGAGGTTCCGGATGAACGGCTTCCAGTCTTGGCAAAAATCGTCAAAACCGAAAAAATCGTTCCGGCAATTGTTGAATTCTATGATATCGCCGGATTAGTAAAGGGCGCTTCAAAAGGCGAGGGTCTTGGAAATAAATTTCTCTCCCATATCCGTGAAGTTGCCGCTATTGTTCATGTGGTACGTTTATTTGAAGATGATAATGTGATTCATGTGGCAAACAAGATTAGTCCGGCAGATGATATGACGATTGTTGATGAAGAGCTAATTTTAGCTGATCTGGAAACTTTAAGTAAACAAAAAGAGCCCAAAATGAATGCAACAAAAGATGAACTGGCAGCTTATGAATTGGCACAATTATTAAAAAAAGAGTTAAATCAAGGAAAGCCTGCACGAATGATCAAATTTAGCAATGAAGAGCTGCAATTGATTAAACCCCTTAACCTTTTAACTCTTAAACCAGTTTTATACGTGTTTAATGTATCAGAGAAACAACTGGAAAACAGCGAAGAAACCCAAAAGATAATTGTTAAATTGTTAAATTGTCAAATTGCTGGTAACAGTTTAGCAGTTCAACAGTATAACAATTTTATTATTATAAACGCCAAACTGGAAAATGAAGTGCTTGCGCTGCCCGAATCTGAACAAAAAGAATATCTTAAACAATTTAATCTGGAAGACACTGGTTTAAACCGATTAATTAAAAAATCATATGAACTGCTGGGATTAATTTCTTTTCTTACAGCCGGCATTAAAGAAGTACGTGCCTGGACCATTAAAAAAGGGACTCTCGCTCCACAAGCAGCTGCAACTATTCACACTGATTTTGAGAAGAAATTTATCAAAGCCGATATTGTCACGTATCAAGATTTTGTCTCATGTAATGGTTGGATTAAGGTTCGCGATCAAGGAAAAGTCATCAGTGCCGGACGTGATTATGTGATGAAAGATGACGACGTAGTTGAATTCAAAGTTGGAGCTTAACTTTTGACTTTTGACTTTTGACTTTATATTTAAAGTATATCCCCCAAAACCTGATTGAAGAAAATAGGGCAAAAACAAAGCCTGCCCATCCATCCATAAACCCCTTGTGACGAAAATACATTAGGAAAAAGGTGACTATTGGTTTAATAAAAATATAATTTATTAAACTGGGTTTTTTGGGCGTAAACGCCCCTACAAAATGCTCTGCTTCTAATGTTGTATACCGTTTCCATCGATTCCAATAACGTTTAAATGTTGGGTCAGAGTAGTGAAGGATGGGATTTTTGAA
>PFTH01000125.1 GCA_002789465.1 Candidatus Roizmanbacteria bacterium CG_4_9_14_0_8_um_filter_34_12
GGATGATGGTGATTAATTTTTTTAAACTAATATTTTTACTATTAAAACCACGTCTACTGGAATTGATTATTCTTGTACAATTAATTGGATTAATTATTTATCTGTTGAAGCGGTTTTTGCACCCGCATGTTTTAGCAAGACAAAGAACGTTAATGATCCGTCTGGCATTTCCATTAATGGTAGAAAATTAAATATGAACAATAAATATACCGCTGGATATAAAAGTTTAATTAGCTATAAACTGGCGCAAATTGCTTTTGATTTAACTTGGGAGTTTGTTCCTCAATATTATTATAGATTTGAAGACAACCGTCAACGCGATCAGATGAAACAAGCAATGAGAAGTACAAAACAAAACATTGTTGAAGGATCTTCAGAGCGAAGCTTGTCAAGCAAACTAAAACTATATGATGTAGCTAAGTCTTCTCTTAACGAAATCCTTGAAGATTTTGAAGATATTCTAAGACTAGAAAAAATCTCCCGCTGGATGAAAAACGACATGCGTTTGACCAAGCTCCACCAAATTATAGAAGGCTATCCTGTTTCTGTTCCTTCTTATCCTTCTGTTCCTTCATCCAACCCTCCCCCTTTTCCCTCTGTTTCCCTTGTCTTAGGAACAAGAAGGACCAGAGGGACAAGATGGGCAAGAGATGAGGTCGAAATTATTGTCAATTATTTAATTGATGTTCTCACGCGCTGCGGATATTTGTTAGACAAACAGATTAATGCGGTTGAAGAAAAACATCGCACTAAAGGTGGATATCGAGAAAACTTATTAAAAAAACGGCTTGATTACAAGTATACTGAAAAGAGATAACCATGAAAACCTATATCAAACATCGCCCCACCAACCATCATCAATCAGTAAGGACAAATTACGCCGTGCCTGCCGGCAGGCAGGATTCGCCCCTACAAATGATCTGGTTGAATATTGTCCGACGTAAAATCATGTTGATCTCTTTAATCGTGCTTGCTATCGGACTCCCTCTCCTCTATCTCAACCTTTAAATATCAATCCAAAACCGAGGCGGCGTGGTATGACGATAGCTATGCGTATCGTCAACGGGTGGATATTACGAATGCAGGAACTGCACAGACGGATTTTCAAGAGGATAAAACATTAGGAAGAATGGCCAAGGGTTTTTTTTCTGGAGCGTCTTTGAATAAGAGTTGGCAAAGCCATAAGAAAAAGCAGTATGACAAGCAACGAGCCGGCAATATAGAAAAGAAGAAGGCCAATGTCTGTTTGATTAAAAGTCATATTTTTTTAGCTGACCGAATTGCCAATATCCAAAAAGTCAAACTAAATATTAATCCTAATAATACCACGGGCAAGGAAGGTTTGTCAAGGGAAGGAATAAAAATCGAGATAACAAAAGAGCCAAAAAACAACGTGCCTACATTGATGAAAATATCAGCCAATTTGTCAAGTTGGCCAAACGAAAGAAGAGGAAATTTTACTGTTTTTAACATTACTAAAGATTATATAAGAATTATTAATTCATTTCAAGAACTAGCATGAAAATAGTCTACCAAAAAAATATAACCACTCCGGGACGGCCGCCACGTCAAACGTGGTTGGCACATCAGAGTGGTAATGTAGTGGGAATGATTTGGGAGGCGATTGTAAGACGAAAAATAATGATGGTTTCGCTTTTGGTGATGCTGGTTACGCTACCCATCCTCTACTTGGTAATGAAATACCAGTCAAAGGTCGAGGCCGCGTGGTTTGACGATACGTTTGCATACAGGCAAACAGTGGCGATTACCAATGCAGGAACTGCACAAACTGATTTTCAGGTGGCAATCACTCTCAACACTTCAGCTTTAGTAACCGCCGGCAAGATGCAGAGTGACTGCGATGATATCCGCATCACGGACGTGAATGGAAAGGTTCTACCGCATTGGATCGAAGAAAGCAACCCTGGCTGTAACCAAACAACAACTAAAATATGGGCAAAGGTACCTTCTGTTTCAACTACAGGAACGATTGTTTTTCTTTACTA
>PFTH01000034.1 GCA_002789465.1 Candidatus Roizmanbacteria bacterium CG_4_9_14_0_8_um_filter_34_12
TTGCCAAGAAGCTGTGTCAGTTGCATTTCCTTCAGGAATTAACTTAAGTAAATATTCACCTACCTTGAATTTATCTTCAAATGGCGTTTTCCCCACAGCCACATTATCCATAAAAACACTGGCGGATGGAGAGACTAAAACTTTTAACTGCCCATTAGAGTTTTGCTTATCCATCACAAAAAAACGTATGGCTAAAAATCCAATAAATAAAATCAAAAGAAATAAAAACACACCTAACTTTTTTTTCATAATTTAATTTTATACCATTTTGAAAAATGGTTCAATTAGAAATACAGAATTCATTCTTTGACAGGGAAACTTACATAAATTAAAGGAAAGCTTATTTTTTTAACAATTGTTCAAGCTCTTTTTCGTAACTTACCTGATCAAAAGAATATATTGAATAAAAATAGTTAGTTTCGCCTGAATCGATAGGAATTATTGCTTTAATCGGAAATAAAAATACAGGAATATCTGATTTATCTTTTGATAGCAAATACATGTTTGAATGGTATTTCATTAGGGTTGCTAATAGTAGAATGTCTGTGTAACTTATTTGTGCGCTTCGTTTTAATAATACTTTTGTTAAGGTGTTTGCGTTTTCCTTTATTGATTTTTCAAAAGGAATTTCACTATCAATTATTCTTTCGTAAAAATTAATCATTTTTTTATAATCTTCAAGGCTCTTTCGACCACAGATAAATTCATGATATACACCGTCCATGGCAACTAATGCACACTCGTTCTGTTTTAAGGAATTTATTATAAAGGAAAAACATTCTTGATTTCTGCTAGCATCTATTAAAAAATTTGTATCAACCAAAATATGTTTCCGTTTTAACGAAGATAAAAAATCCTCTAATTTTGTTTCAACTAGCGTAAGTGTAGTTGTTGATATTGTCTTCATCAAAAATGGATTTGACTTCTTTAGCCGCTTTTATAAATTCAGCTTTATTGAATTTTCTCGGTTTTATATTTTTAGGCACACCAATAACAATCTTGTCTTCACCTGTTTTTTTTCTTAGTTCATTTTGCAATTCAATTATTCTATTTGTCATATAAGATTATCTTAACATAAGAATAAAATAAAAGTCAAATTTTAACTGGTTGACAAAGTCAAATCAATCTGTATAATAACTTTCATGTTAAAAATACTATCTCTTTCTAATTCTAGGCGTATATTTGGGGAAGGTAGTATTTTTATGAGGTAAGCTCGTAAAATTTCATTATCAACCCCCTATCGTATGGTAGGGGGATTTTTTTAATCAATATATGAACAAAATAATTGAAACATTTATAAAAATCGTCTCGATAGATAGCCCATCAGGATATGAGGAAAAAATTAGTCTTTATCTTCAATCCTGGCTTAAAAAAAATAAGTTCTCTTATAGAATCGATAAAGTTAGAAATATTTATGCGTATAATCAAGTGAATGGACAACCAATCCTACTTTGCGCGCACATGGACACAGTGCAACCTGGAGAAAATATTAAACCAATCGTTAAAGATGGAATAATTAAAAGCTCAGGAAACACAATTCTTGGAGCAGATAACAAAGCTGCTCTTACGGCAATTCTATCTGCAATAGAAAATATAAAATTAACTCGATCAATTGAATTGATATTTTCTGTCAAAGAAGAAACCGGTGGCGGGATAGAATTTTTTCCCTTTTCCTGGATTAAATCGAAAGATGCGCTTATATTTGATAGTGCCAATCCACTGGGCGGAATTATTCTACGCTCCCCTTTTATCATTAATTTTCACGTTACGGTTCACGGCAAAGCAGTTCATGCTTCAAAACCCAATGAAGGAGTTAATGCTCTAACATATGCAATTAAATTTATTAATCAGATAAAAACCGGATCACTGGACAATGGTGAGACAACAATAAATATCGGGAAAATCGATGGCGGAAGTGGAATTAATACTATTCCTGAATTAGTGAGTTATTCCGGAGAAATTCGAAGCTACGATAAAAAATTATTCAAAAAACACCTCAATAAAATTAAAGTGATTCACCATCCGAAATCAAAATTACCTGTCATAATTGATTTTTCTGTTGATGGTTTTTGCTCAGGTTATACTCACAAAAAATCCGACGAATTTGTTAAAAAAATTGACCAACTTTATCAAAATCTTCATTTAAAAACACAGTATTATAATTATTCGGGTGTAAGTGATGCAAATATTTTGAATTCCAAAGAAATCAAAACTATCAATTTAACTGACGGTGTAAAAGACCCTCACACAGTCAATGAATCAATCACAATAAAATCCCTTATTCAACTTGAAAATATTATTAAGAAATTTTTGTTATCATATTAAGTAATATACTATAGGCAAAATGCTATTGACAAAAGAAAATTGTTTTGTATAATAACTTTTATGTTAAAAATATTATCTTTCACCGCTATCGTTTCTAGGCGTACATTTGGGGAAGGTAGTATTTTTATGAGCTAAACTCGTAAAATTTCATTATCAACCCCCGACTAAGTGTCGGGGTTTTTTAATGGCCAAAAATACACTCCCCGGACTAAACACCCGGGGTTTTTTATTAAAAATTATTTAAAAATATGAAAAAACAAAAAAATATTAAAAAAGCAGTTCTTGCTTTCTCTGGAGGATTAGACACATCATTTTGTGTTCTTTATTTAAAAGAACAAGGCTATGATGTGGTAACAATGACTGTTGATACCGGAGGATTTACAAAAGAAGATCAGGACTATATTGCTAAACAATCGAAATTAGTTGGTGCTTTAAAGCACTATTTTATCGACGGAAAAAAACAACTATATGATCAAATCGTTTCTTATATTATCAAGGGTAACGTCCTACGTGGCGGAGTTTATCCTCTATCAGCTGGTCCGGAAAGACTTATTATTGCAACAAATTTAGTTAAAATTGCCAAAAAAGAAAAAGCCGTTGCAGTAATTCACGGTTCAACTGGAGCTGGCAACGATCAAGTTCGTTTTGATGTGGCGATTAAAGTTCTGGCTCCAGAACTAAAAATCATTGCCCCAATCCGGGATCTAGAGCTAACTCGAGAAAAAGAAATTAAAATTTTGGAAAAAAAAGGAATCAGTATCCCTACTATTTCAAAATCCTATTCAATTAATAAGGGTATGTTGGGGATCACAATTGGTGGAAAAGAAACAAAAGGATCTTGGGAGTCTCCTCCTGAAGAAGTTTATCCTGACATTACGCCATTAGTTAATACACCAGACAAATCTGAGACGTTTATTCTTTCGTATAAAAATGGTTTACCAGTTGGAATCAATGGAAAATTTATGGACGGTTTGTCAATTCTAAAATACTTAACTGAAATTGGGGGGAAACACGGTATTGGTAAGAATATTCATTTAGGAAATACAATTCTTGGCATAAAAGGAAGAGTTGCTTTTGCAGCTCCAGCTATAACAGTTCTTATTAAGGCTCATAAAGAACTTGAGAAATTGGTCTTAACCAAGTGGCAATCATTCTGGAAAGATACACTTTCTGAGGTTTGGGGAAATTTTGTCCATGAAGGTTTGTATTTTGATCCAGTAATCAAAGATATTGAAGCAATGCTGGATAGTAGTCAAAAATGCGTTACTGGTGAAGTAAAAGTAAAGTTATTTAAGGGAAATATCATTATTGAAGGATACAAAAGCGCTTATTCTCTTATGGATACTAAAATAGCAACCTATGGTGAAGAAAATTTACTATGGACAGGGAAAGAAGCAGCTGGTTTTTGCAAGATTTATGGACTGCAAAGCATATTAGCTCATAAAGCTTATAAATTAGGTAAAAAATATGAAAAAAATCAAGTTCACTAAACTATCATCCATTGTCAAAAACCTGAATCTTTCTTATGAAGAAGAATTGGGTGAAATGATTATTCCCGAAGAGGGAGGAGTTATTGCTGTGGAAGCATTAAGTCATGAGGGGAAAAATAATGCGTTTGAACACCTATCAGGAAGATTAGGCAAACTTTTTCAAAAAGATATTATACCGGCTGTTCTTGGACAACGAAAAGCTTTGAAAGAATATAGCGGGAAGATACCAAACGTAATCAATCCAGGAGATGAGCTTTATTTTCTATGTGAAAGCGGACTGGTCGGAGAAATCCAAGGATTTAATGAAAGTTGGGGTCAACCAATGAAAGTAAAAGTCATTGGGTCAGTTATTAAAAATGGAAAACAGTTAAATATTAAAGATTTTGATATTGATTCAAAAGATACGATAGAAAATAGCGCGCCGATTATTGCTATTGTAGGAACCAGTATGGATTGCGGAAAGACAACAATGATCTGCAAAATCGCTGAACACTTTAAAAGCAATGGGCATAAAATTGCTGGAGCCAAACTTACAGGTGTTGCCTTTATGCAAGACCCGCTGAAAATGATTGATGCAGGAATTCACCCAGTGATTGATTTTGTCGATGCTGGCTTACCCTCAACTTGTGGCGATTCTAAAAAAGCAATTAACGCCGCTATCTCCGTAATCAAAAAAGTTAACAACAGTAAACCTCACGCAATAATCGCGGAATTTGGTGATGGGATCATGGGGGAATATAACGTATCTAATATTTTGAAGAATGAATGGTTTCACAAACAGATCAAGGTATTGATTGTTTCCGCCAATGATCTGACTGGTGTTTGGGGTGCAAAACAAATTATAAATAGTATGGGGTTAAAAATAGACTTAATTACCGGTCCGGTTGCCAATAATTTAACCGGAGTCGATTATATTGAAAAGAATATCAATATACCAGCGGAAAGTAATCTTCACAAAATACCAAAAACATTAGTAATGATTAACAAAATTATAAATTTATAAATTAATTATGAATATTAAAAACAAACATTTTTACAATACGGCTGATTTTACCCAGAAAGAGATTAATAATTTGATTGATTTGGCTCTGGCAATGAAAAAGGGGAAGATTAAAAAAAGTCTGTCAGGAAAATCACTGGCAATGTTATTTTTTAACCCGTCTTTAAGAACGCGTTTGTCTTTTATAATTGCCATGCAAAAACTGGGAGGGCTTGGAGTTGATTTCCCAATAAAAGATGGTTACACGTTTGAATATAACCTTGGGGAAATTATGGACAAAGGAACAATTGAACATGTTAAAGATGCTGCTAAAGTAATCTCCAGTTATTGTAATGCAATTGCTATCCGATCAAGTGAGTTGATCACATCAAGTGCAGAAAGCGTAAAAGTTCAAGGTTGGTCAGAGTTAAAAAAAGACAAGACCATGAAAAGTTTTATGGAATACGCCACTGTACCAATTATTAATATGGAATCTAATGTTTATCATCCATGTCAAGGATTAGGAGACGCAGTTACCATTAAAGAAAAATTGGGAAAGCCGAAAAAGAAAAAATATGTGATGACCTGGGTATATCACCCAAAATCCTTACCAATGGCAACACCTAATTCCCAAATTCTTTCGGCTTGTGACTTGGGAATGGATGTGGAAATCACACATCCTAAAGGTTGGGAGTTAGACCCTGATATTTTAAAGACAATGAAACAAAGAGTGATGGAAACAGGCGGAAGTTTAAACATTACCCATTCGCAAAAAGAAGCTTGTCAAAATGCTGATGTAGTTTGCGCGAAAAGCTGGGGAGCTTTAAAAAATTATGGTAACTGGGAACACGAAAAAAAGATAAAGGAAAATCTCAAAGAATGGATTGTTAATAAAGAATTAATGGATTTGACGAATAATGCGATTTTTATGCACTGTTTACCGGTTCGAAGAAACGTTGAGGTAACCGACGAAGTAATTGACAGTAAGAATTCAGTTGTGATTACCGAAGCAGAAAATCGCATGTGGGCACAGATGGCAATTTTAAGTTCATTAATCTAATATATGAAAAAACAAAAAAATAATCAAAAACAATTAGGAGTAACCGATTTTATCGTTTCACCAAAACAAATGTCTTTGGATATGGCGATGGTTCCCTATGATATTTGGGGAACAACCGCTCACGTGCTTATGCTTTTTAAACAAAAAATTATAAGCAAAGAAGAGGTAAAAAAGATTCTCAAAGCATTACAAGAAATCGAAAAAGAATTAAAAAAAGAAAAATTTGTTATTGATTCTAATAAAGGAGCTCAATTATCACTGGAAGCGAAAATTATTGAAAAGGCTGCAATTGTTGGATTCAGCGTTCACACCGGAAGAAGCAGAAATGACCAGGTTATGGTAACCGAAATGCTTTATTTAAAAGAGCAGATATTAATAGTGGTACAAAAGTTAGCGTTTATTCAAAAGGAATTATTTTCGTTGGCTCAAAAACATGTGAATACGGTAATGCCCGGATACACCCATATGCAACCAGCCAAACCAACCACATTTGGACAATGGTGTTTGGCTTATTTTTATGGTTTTTCCAAAGCCTTTGAAACACTAAAGCATTATTATCAACTCTATAATCTAAACCCATTAGGAGCATGTGAATCATATGGAACTTCCTGGCCGATTAATCGAAAGTACACAACCGATTTACTGGAATTTAAGGAACCTTGGGAAATTCCACAAGATGCGATTTCTTCAAGAGGGTTTCCTCAACTGGGTTACTTAACAGCGTTATCTGAAATATGTTTAGTCGCCAGTAAGCTGGCACAAGATTTATTACTTTTCAATACTTTTGAATTTAATCTGATTGCTTTAGGAGATGCGGTTGCCCAACGTATGCATCCCATTACCGGCTCGTCAGTTATGGCGCAAAAGAAAAACCCGGACGCACTTGAATTAATTCGTTCCACCGCACCACAGGTCAGCGGCTTTGTTTCAATTATGTCAAATATCTTGAGTAGTTTACCAATGGGATATAACCGTGACTCTCGGGAAGCGAAAGAATATATTAATTTAGGATTATCTAAAACTTTAGCAATGCTTAATGCTTTGAAAATAGTGTTAAATTTTATTCAGGTAAACAAGGAACAGATGAAAAAGTCAGTAATGACCAACTATTCGTTAACTACTGACTTAGCCGATTATATTTCCCAAAAAAATAAGGTTGGTTATCGTCTTGTATATAAGATTGTTGGCCAAGTTGTTAATGAGAAGATTAATTATGGAAAATTCTTAAGTGATATTTCAGCTCATGAAATAATCAAAAAAGCTGAAGAGCTAAAAATTAAATTGAAAATTACTGAAACAGAAATAGAAGAATTATTAGATTCACAAAATGCCGTTGCAAAACGCCAGCATATTGGTGGTAGCAGTCCCAAATCCATGAATGAATCACTTAATAAGGTCAAGAAAAATATTGAAAAGCTGGATTTGTGGCTGAAAAACAAACAAAAATTAATTTCTGTTTCTAAAGAAAAAATTCATAAACAAATTATAAATTTATTAACCAAATGATATGAAAACTCAATTTTTCGGGAAGGATTTTATAAATTGCAATGATTGGAATAAGGATGAACTAGAAACAGCCATTGACGTTGCCTTTGATTTAAAGAAAAAGTTCGCTTTAAATGAACAGACCCTATATTTATTACATAAAACTTTATTCTTGTTGTTTTTCTTTTCCTCGACTCGAACAAGAACATCGTTTGAGGCGGCCATGGATCACTTGGGAGGTAGTTCTCACGATTTACCATCTGATAAATTGCAGATTGCTCATGGTGATACTGCTAAAGAGATTGGTAAAATTTTAAGTTCTTACGGTCATGGTTTAGCGATTCGTCATTGTGACTGGAAAGAAGGAAATCAGTATATAAACGAAGTTGCTAAGCATTCCTCTGTCCCTGTATTCAACATGCAGTGTGATGTTTATCATCCATTCCAAGCAATGGCTGATTTAATGACAGTTTTTGAAAAAAAAGGACAGAATTTAAAAGGAAAAAAGATTGTTATGTCTTGGGCTTATGCAAAAAGCTATACAAAACCAATTTCCGTACCGCAATCGTTCATTTTATTACTGTCTTTGTTTGGAGCCGATCTTGTCTTAGCACATCCAAAAGAATTTGAGTTGATGCCAGAAATCGTTAAAGAAACTAAACAAAACTCTAAATTTTATGGAGGTTCATTTAAGACTACCAATAATATGGAGGAAGCGTTTAAAGATGCTGATGTTGTTTACCCAAAAAGCTGGGGGCCTTTGGTTCTGACTGCAGATCCAGCAGAATGTACAAAGATAACTTCTAAATATAAAAGCTGGATTTGTGATGTAAAAAAAATGAAATTGGCTAAAAAAGATGCTATTTATATGCACTGCTTACCGGCTGATCGAGGAGTTGAAGTAACTGATGAAGTGATTGATGGACCCCAATCAGTCGTATATGATCAAGCTGAAAATCGTATGCATGTGCAAAAGGCAATTTTGGCTTTAACAATGGGTGGAAAATAAGCAACACTCATTTAGCTCAATGTGTTATCATAATAACCATAATAATCAATGATCAAAGAAGAAATTGTTAAGCTACTAGAAACGGCACTGAAGAAAATGAGAGTTAACCCCGTAACCACAAGCTTACGCTCGAAACATTTCCACGATCACTCCCTAATGAATACCCATTTATCTTTGGGTTCACACCCAGAGCTTTCTG
>PFTH01000103.1:0-1145 GCA_002789465.1 Candidatus Roizmanbacteria bacterium CG_4_9_14_0_8_um_filter_34_12
CGAATTTAAGTTCGGGATTACAGGGTTAACCTCAAATATAAATATGCAACCTTTAGATAAAAACCAAATACTTGGAACAGTTAGCGCTGATTTATCTGTTCAAAATTATCAAAAACCCGCGCAGATTGAAGACGTTAAAATTGTTCAATTCAAACAGTTTACAGGAGAAGATGGGACGTTTGAAGATATGATTCGACTTGATAATGCCGGTCATTTACAATTATTTCCTGATTTTCAGTTAAAACAGATCAATCGATCACGAGTATTGGCCGGTACGGTTAAAGCATGGCATATTCATATGAATCAAGAGGATGTTTGGTATATCCCACCGGAAGATCATATGATCTTGGGGATGTGGGACACGCGGGAAAATTCAGCCACAAAAGATATCAAAATGCGCGTTGTGATGGGGGCAGGAATATCCCAGTGGGTTTATGTTCCTCGCGGTGTTGCACACGGTGTTGTTAACGTGAATAATAAAATCGGATCAATTATTTACCTTGTAAATCAAGAGTACAATATAAATCAACCAGATGAATATCGACTTCCTTGGGACAAAGCCGGTGCTGACTTTTGGGAAATAAAAAAGGGATAAATAACCTTACTTTATTTCAACCAACTCAATCGTTTTTAGCATTTCAGTAAATCGCGTTAAATCTTCCTTAAATAGAATAAATGAGTTTCTTTTTCGTGCTTGCGTTTTTTTGTCAAAACTTGATTCGGAAACCACTAAATATTGACTATTGTTTTTCGCAGTTTTGACGTCAAAAAAATATGTTCGGGAACCGCATTTAAGTATCTTAACGTTGCTGTTTTGTTTTTCATCCATATTTATCACCTCCTTTAGAATTTGTTTACGAACTAATAAAATTAGTGAGTAAATACAAATTCTTAAGTCCACCTTAATTCGCTCCGTGAGCCGTGTACGAATAGTACTGAAAAGGCGAACGGTAAGAATAGGTGGACACGCTTCGCTATATTGAATAGAATAATACGAACTTCAGCCACAAATCAACGGACTATAGACAACATTTATGAGGGTTTAGATTGTTGTAGATAGACAAAATTTCCGTTATGGCAGTTTGGAAAAAAGCCATAAAGTTACCCTTAAGATTTTTTTCTTTTTTCCAACTCTGCAAGTATTT
>PFTH01000103.1:1190-3014 GCA_002789465.1 Candidatus Roizmanbacteria bacterium CG_4_9_14_0_8_um_filter_34_12
CCAACTCTGCAAGTATTTCTTTGGGGTCGATATTTAAACTAACCAACATTACCAATAGGTGAAACCATAAATCTGCAACTTCTGAAATTACTTTTTGTTTATCACTATTTTTAGCTGCAATTACGACTTCAGTTGACTCTTCTCCTACTTTTTGAATAATTCGATCCTGTCCGGCTTTGAAAAGGGACGCCACATAAGACCCTTCCGGCATTTTTAATTGGCGGTCTTTGATTATTTTATAAAGTTCATCTATTGTCATATTTTTATTATAGTAATTTTTTATAAAAACAACTTTTATTTCCCGTGTGACAGACGTTTTTACCGATTAGTTTAACTTTAATTAAAATGGTATCGTTGTCACAATCATAATAAATATTTACCACCTTTAATTTATTTCCTGATTCTTCACCTTTCATCCATAGTTTTTTTCGGCTTCGACTGTAAAACCAGATAAAACCACTACTTCTTGTTTTCTCCAAAGATTCCTTATTACTATATCCCAACATATATACTTCAAGCGTTTGATAATCCTGGATGATTGTCGGTATTAATCCTTTATTTTTCTTAAAATCAAAAATTTGTGTTTTCATAATTAATTTCATTTAACTGGTATTTTTTTGTTAACTAAATATTCTTTCAAATCTTTTACTTTCAATTCTCCAAAGTGAAATAAAGAAGCGGCTAAAGCTGCATCTGCCTTACCTTTGGTAAAGACTTCGTAGAAGTCCTTATCTTTTCCTGCACCGCCGGAAGCTATAATCGGTACATTTACTGATTCAGAAATCTTTTTTGTTAACTCCAAATCATATCCTAATTTTGTACCGTCTTGGTCCATGCTGGTTAATAGTATTTCTCCAGCTCCAAGTGCCACTCCTCGTTTTGCCCATTCAATTACATCTTTTCCTGTTGGAGTCCTGCCGCCGTTTATGAACACTTCCCAGTTACCTGTATTTCTTTTGGCATCAATAGCTAATACAATACATTGATTGCCAAATATATTAGCTCCATCGCTAATCAGTTGAGGATTTTTTACAGCAGCAGTATTTATTGATACTTTATCAGCACCTACTAAAAGAATTAATCTCATATCTTCGACAGTTCTTATACCACCACCGACCGTAAAAGGAATAAAGATCTGCTTCGCTACATTTTTAGCTACTTGAATCATAGTTTTTCTTTTATCACTTGACGCGGTAATGTCGAGAAAAACCAATTCGTCAGCTCCTTGATCGTTGTAAAATTTACCCATTTCAATAGGATCTCCGGCGTCTTGTAGTTTGACAAAATTAATTCCTTTAACTACTCGTCCTTGATCAACATCAAGACAGGGAATGATTCTTTTAGCTAACATATTTGATTACCTCCTTTAAGTTAATTTTTCCTTCATATAAAGCTTTACCAATAATTACTCCGTCAACATTTATTGCCTTTAATTTCTTAACTTGGTTTATATATGAGATTCCGCCGGCAATAATTAATTTCATATTGGTATTTTTTCTAATCAATTCAATACTTTCATAATTCGGTTCAGTCAGTGTCCCGTCACGAGCTATATCTGTATAAATAATCGTTTTTACTCCGATTTTCTCTATTTGTTTGATCGTTGGGATTAGGCCAAAATTACTTTTTTCTAACCAACCTTTTTTCATTAATTCTCCATTTTTAGCATCAAGAGAAACAATTATCTTTTTTCCATACAGATCAATAAACCGCTTCAATAAACGAGAATTTTCTATGGCAATAGTTCCTAAAATTACTCTTTTTACTCCAATTTCCAATAACTTTTTTACTACTGATAAATTCCTTATACCCCCTCCTATCTCG
>PFTH01000182.1 GCA_002789465.1 Candidatus Roizmanbacteria bacterium CG_4_9_14_0_8_um_filter_34_12
ATTCTTTATAATACCAGTTTATCGACTGATAAAATATTTTTTATGGAATTGTTAACTGATTAAATATGAAAAAAACCGCATCGGATAAACTGACGCTTGAACTTAAAAATAGAGAGTTGACAGGCAAGAAAGCTAAAAAATTGAGAAA
Organism: Candidatus Roizmanbacteria bacterium CG_4_9_14_0_8_um_filter_34_12; assembly: GCA_002789465.1. Lineage (GTDB taxonomy): Bacteria > Patescibacteriota > Microgenomatia > UBA1406 > GWC2-37-13 > UM-FILTER-34-12. The sequence continues at coordinate 149 of PFTH01000182.1, forward strand.
AGAAGGATTAATATTGGCTAATATTTACGGACCCGAATTTAAATCTCAATCGGTAAGCGTTGACTCAAAGGTTTTTGCTAAAACTTACAGGACTGCCCGTGAAACCGCCGTAGTCTATCTCAAACTGAATAAAGACGAAATTCCGGTTCTTATTAAAAACATCCAAAAACACCCGGTAACCGACATGATTTTACACGTCGATTTTAGAAAAATTGACCTTAAAAAGAAAATCCAAACCGGGGTCCCGATAAAAGTCGTTGGCGCCTCAGAAGCTGTTTCTCAAAAAGCTGGAGTTCTCCTTATTCAATCGGAAACTATTTTAGTCGAAGCTTTACCGCAAAATATTCCCTCTCATATTGAAGTTAATATAAGTATTATTAAAGACATTGGTCAGGAAATAAAAGTCGCTGATCTAAAAAAATCTGACCGGTATGAAATCAAGACTTCTCCTGAAAAAGTAGTCGTTTCAGTCGTCGAACACAAAGAAGAAAGTATTACACCAGACACAACAGCCGCAGCCGCTCCTGAAGTAATCACCGAGGCTCCTGTCGAGGACGAAGAAGGAGCACCAGCCAAAACAGGAGAAACAGCCGCGACCCAGGAAAAAGGCAAACCGACCGAAATCAAACCGGAAGCTAAAGGCAAACCCTCAAAGCCGGAAGGAAAACCAGCCGAAAATAAACCAGCAACTCCTGCTCCAAAGAAATAAAAATTTGATAGAATAAGTCCTATGACGATTATTAAAACTGAGTTTGCTTTGGCCTTAAATCAGGTGGCGACCGAAAGAGGCATTTCGCCAGATGATGTGATTGCTTCTATAGAAGCGGCTGTCGTTGCCGCTTATAAAAGAGAATATCCTCAATCAATTGACGACGAAATTACTACTAAAATAAACAAAGACAGCGGCGAAGCCAAAATTCTTAAAGATGACAAAGACATTACGCCACCAGGATTCGGTCGCATCGCTGCTCAAACTGCCAAACAGGTCATTTTGCAAAAAATTAGAGAGATTGAGAAAAAAACCGTCGCCAGCCATTATAAGTCCCAGATTGGCACGATTCTCAAGGGTCGGGTCATCCGCTATGACGGTTACAACGCCTATCTCGATATTGGCAAAGCAGAAGCTCTCCTTCCCAAAGAAGAACAGATTAGAAATGAACATTATCAAGTCAATGACAGTTTGATCGTCTACCTAAAAGAGATCGCTGACGATAAATTTGGCAATCCGAGAATAATCGTCTCCCGGTCCAACTCCCGCTTAATTGAAGAACTTTTCAAACGTGAAGTCCCGGAGGTCGCCAACAATACGGTCGAAATTAAAAAAGTCGCCCGAGCTCCAGGTGAAAGAGCTAAAATCGCTGTTTTTTCTTCCCAAGGTGGAGTTGACCCTGTTGGCGCCTGCGTAGGCCAAAAAGGCGTCCGCGTCCAGACTGTCACAGATGAATTGGGTGGAACGGAAAAGATCGACATCATCCAATGGAATCAAGACAAAAAATTGTTTTTGGCAGCAGCTTTATCGCCAGCTAAAATAACTCAGGTTGAAATTGATGAAACTACTAAGAGAGCTAAGGTCACCGTCGACAAAAAAGAAGCTCCTTTGGCGATTGGAAAAGGCGGTATCAATGTCAATCTAGCTTCACAGCTGGCCGGATTTGAGATCGACATCGTCCAGACTAAATCTAAAGAAGAAAACTAAGTTCAACCATTAAGTGCAACGGTTTTAGTAAAATACCGTTGTATGAAAATATCAAACTACAGACACCTAAACGAACATGATAGAGTTCGAATAGAAGTCTACTCAAATGAAGGCAAGACTCAATATGAGATTGCCCAGTTATTAAAAGTTAATCGATCAACTATTAGCCGTGAAATCAAAAAGAGAGGAGGAATATTGCGAAGATATACGGCGGATTATGCCCAGATGGATTATGAAGTTTCTAAAAAGAATTGTGGAATCAGAAGTAAAATTGAAACAGCTTCAATCGGAACATTTGTTATTGAAAAGATTAAACAAGGTTGGTCTCCAGAAACAATCTCCGGTCGACTCAAAAAAGAGATAAAAGATGGAGCACGACCTAAAGAAGATTATGTTAACCACGAATCAATTTATCAATTTATTTATGACTCCGATTACGGAAAACAGGAAAAACTATATCAATATTTAAAACAAGGAAAAAGGCGGAGAACAAAAAAATATGGTAGGAAAACCAAGCACGAAATTATCTCGAACCGTATATTTATCGATAATCGCCCAAAAGAGATTGAGACCAGAAAAACAATTGGTCACTGGGAAGGTGATGCCATTATTTACAAGTACAAGCAGGCCATTCAGTCAATCGTTGAAAGAAAATTGAGATATACGATTTTGACTAAGCTTATGAGAAAAACAGCTATGGAAACTACAAACGCATTTGTTTCTGGCCTAAAAGAATATTATGTCAAATCGTTGACGGTAGATAACGGATCGGAAAACAGAAATCATGAGGAAATCAAAAGCAAACTTGGCATTTCTGTTTTCTTCTGTCATCCTTATCACTCATGGGAAAAAGGAACCAATG
>PFTH01000162.1 GCA_002789465.1 Candidatus Roizmanbacteria bacterium CG_4_9_14_0_8_um_filter_34_12
AAGTGTAGAGCCTGAAGAAATTAACCTCTTGCAGATTCTATCAACTATTGATAAGTCTTATTATACCATATTTATCAAAATCAAGTGCATCTGCGATTTTTTTACAACCACAACACTGCCAATGCAACAAACTGTAACGCCACAATAAACCAATATGCGTTTTTCTTAGTTATTCCTAGAATACTTACCGTAGGTGTTGGAGTAGATATTACATTACAAGTTGATACTCCTAAAACATTAGAAGATTGATTTATTATCGTAGGAGAAGTTTGAAAGTTTTTTAATGTCACTGCAGTTAATTGATTAGACTGAAGACCAACGGCACAACCATTACCAGCAACAACTGTAAAAAAATATTGTTTCTCAGAATCAAGACTGTTAATAATATACTTTGTTGTTTCTTTTCCTCCAGCGTTTGGATTAGTAAATTCATATTTATTTGGTTGCGTCCCATATTGAATTATGTAATAAGTTACTGGTTCTTGTGCTTTTTCCCAAAATAACGCAATACTGTTTATTCCAGGAATTATATTTATAAGCGTCGGAGGACTTTTTGGCGCTTGATCGTCGCACTTCGCTGAAGTTACTTTATTTGTATTAATTTCTGACTCATTATTAACTTCTTTTCGGGAAAAGTTAAGTTGTAATGAAAATGAAGTGGTTGGATTTGGACAGTTCTCCTCAGCTACCGCGTCTTGATTATATGAAATAATATAACGAAAATCTACGTCAGTTTTGGGTGGAAAAATTCCTAAACTAATTGGATCACGTCTTTTGAATAAATCACCTACACTTCCAGACCAGACAACGGTATTTTTATCAGGTAAATCTAATCGATTAATCGATAAAATAAGCTGTTCGTCAAAATGACATTTTAAAGGATCAACTTGCAAATTTTTGACTTTAGTGTTAATTTCCAAATTTTTCTTATCATCAAGATTTTTTACCGTTACAATTTTCGCTTCCCACATTCCTGGAATCCATTGATCGGTTTGCGTAAAAAGTGGATGAGGAGGCGGATTAGTACAATCTTTTCCGTCGCAGTCAATCTCCCAATCTGCAGCAAAAACCTGTCGAGATAATAATGCATATATTAGTAATACAAGCAAAACGTAGCGTTTCATTTAAAAGGAAGTATAACAAAAACGTATAGAAAGTGTCATTGCGAACGAAGTCGAGTATGACTCGACGAAGTGAAGTTATAATCCTGAGATTAGTCGAAGGACAATCCCGTTACCAATGAACCTAACTAATTATTACAGTACCTTCTATATTATCGGGATTGCCACGTCGCTCCCAGGTACTATTCAGCACCTGGTTCGCTCCTCGCAATGACATAATTTTTTACTTTCATTTTAATAAAATTTTTCCATCAACTGCGTAAACTGAATCATGTGTAATAATGACAGGATTAATTTCCATTTCTTTGATATCCGACGATATTTCAATTAGTTTGGAGAAACGGACAATTAAATCATAAAGTGGTTTTTCGGCATAAGGTAACGCGCCACGATAACCACGAAGTAATAAGTGAATTTTTGCTTTCTCAACTAATTGTTGAGCTTGTTTATTGTTAATTGGAAGTATGTGTAAATTGCGATCAGCAATTAACTCTGCCATCGTTCCCCCCGCACCAAATAACAACACTGGACCAAAAATCGGATCACGTTTAACACCAACAATCACCTCAATCCCTTTTCCAACGTCCTGTTGAATTTGCACCGAAATATTTTTTTGCATTTCAAACGGAAGCTTTAATTTATTTTTTTCGATTTTCTCCCAGGCCAACACAATCTCACGTTCATTAGCAATATTAACAATTACCCCGCCATATTCAGTTTTATGCAACAAACCAGGGGCTGATAATTTTAAAACCACTGGCCAATCGTTTTCTTCCGCAAATATAATTCCTTCTGCGAGAGTTTTTATTAGTTTACTTTTAGGAACATTTATTCCTGCCGCTACAAAAACTTGAGTAGCTTGTTGATTGTTTAAACTTGGTTGACGTTTAGCTGATTGAACTAT